>NZ_JHXW01000004.1 GCF_000622245.1 Fusobacterium perfoetens ATCC 29250
AATATTTTTCCATTATTTTGTATTTTTATTTTTTTATTATCTGTTATTAATATTTCACCACTTTTTAATTCATTGTTATCTACTAATAAGGTTCCAGATATACAAAATACAAATCCTAATAAATCTTTTTCAGAAAATATTATATTTTCTTCTTTTTCTATCTCTTTAAAGAAAAAATCTCCACTACCATCTTTTATCATAAGATTAAAATCTGTAACTTTACCTTTAGAAAAAGTATCCCAATCTCCTTCAAATCTATCTATTTGATATTTTTCTAAAGTTATATTATGATGATTTTTGTGTTCTAACTCCATTTTTCCATCTAAAATTGATATTACTCTGTGAGTATTTTCTAATTTTGTAAAAGTAGAATTTTCTAATTCTGTTGTAGCTATACTTATTCTAAATTTAAAATTTCTTTCTTGATAAGTAGAATCTTCTGGATAAATATATAATTGTTTTGTAACTCCTCCACTCCAATTACTAATTACTCTATCTTTTTCTTTTAAAATTTTAAACATCTTTTCTCCTTAATTTTTAATAATTTTATGTAAAAATAACTGTAACATTTAGAAAATTAAGATTATCTTATATTTTTAAAAAACTAATTTCTTATTTTTTACTATAATTTTTCCTTTTTTAAATACATCATTTACATGATTTATCCCTATATTATAAAATATATAATTTAAATTATGAGTATCATATATAATAAAATCAGCTTGTTTTCCTACTTCTAAACTTCCTATTTTATTTTCTTTTTTAATAGCTTTTGCTCCATTTATAGTTGTAGCTTTTATTATTTCTAATGGGGTCATTTTTATCTGAGCAGAAGCTATATTCATCACAAATTGTATATTTTCACAAGGACAAGAACCTGGATTATAATCTGTTGATAAAGCAACTGTTACACCTTTATTTATCATTTTTCTTACAGGAGCATAATTTTTTCCTAGATTAAAAGATGTTGCTGGTAAAATATTTGCAATAACTTTATTCTTAACTAATTCATCTATTCCTTTATCACTTATAGCCATTAAATGTTCTGCTGAAACAGTTTGTAATTCTCCAGCAAGCTCTGCTCCTCCTAATGAAACTATTTCATCTGCATGTATCTTTAATTTAAAACCTTCTTTTTTAGCCTCATTTAAAATATATCTACTTTCTTCTATATCAAAAACACTATCTTCACAGAATATATCACAAAATTCTGCTAAATCTTTTTCTTTTACTTTTTTTAACATTTTTATAATTTCTTCTATATATTTTTTCTTATCATTAATATATTCTTCTGGAACAGCATGGGCTCCTAAAAATGTAGAAATAATTTCTAATGGATGTTTTTTATTTAATTCTTTATTTACTTCCAATTGTTTTATTTCTGTTTCCATATTTAATCCATATCCACTTTTACTTTCTACAGTTGTAACTCCAAATTTAGCCATTCTATTTAAAACTTCATAAGCTTTATTAAACAATTGTTCCTTAGAAGCTTCTCTTGTATTTCTTACTGTACTTAATATTCCTCCTCCTTGTTTTAATATTTCTAAATAGGGTACTCCCTTTATTTTTAATGGTAATTCATTTTCTCTTGAACCATAATGAACTAAGTGTGTATGTGAATCAACTATACCTGGGGTAATAACTTTTCCTTCTGCATTAAATAATTCTGTTTTTTCATCTTTTAATTCTACAGGGTAATTCCCTTCTCCTATTGAAATTATATTTTCTTTTTCTATTGCAATATAGGCATTTTTTAAAACTTCTATATTTTCCATATCTCCTATACTTTTCCTTTCTAATTCTTTAGATGTTACTAAAGTCCCTATATTATACACTATTAAATCAGCTTTCATAATTCCTCCTTAATTATATTACAAGAATAAGAGGCAGATTAATCTGTCTCTCATTCTTTATCATTATGACTTTTTACTATTTAATTTTTTCTTCAACTAATTTTTGAATAAATTTTTCATTAGCTATGTAAGGTAAAGTAATATGGTCTGTACCTTTATTATCTTGATTATATTTTATAACTGTTTCTATCGAATGAGAATTTCTTGCCCAAGCTCTTCTTGCCACTCCTCCCATTACATCCCAAGGCATCGCTTGCATTAATATTTCATCTACTCTATGACTTCCATCAAGAACCATTCCAAATCCACCATTTATAGATTTTCCAATTCCAACTCCTCCACCATTATGAAGTGCTATCATTGACATCCCTCTTGCAGCATTTCCAGCAAAACATTGAGTTGCCATATCAGCCATTATATTACTTCCATCTTTAATATTTGAAGTTTCTCTAAATGGAGAATCTGTTCCTGACACATCATGATGATCTCTTCCCAACATAACTGGACCTATTTCTCCATTTCTGATCATTTCATTGAATTTAAGAGCTATATTTGTTCTACTCATAGCATCTTGATAAAAAATTCTTGCTTGAGTTCCTACTACTAAACCATTTTCATCAGCATTTTTTATCCACATATAATTATCTCTATCTTGATATCTTCTATTTGGATCAACTAATTCTAAAGCAGCTTTATCTGTTTTCAATAAGTCTTCTTTTTTACCAGATAAGCAAACCCATCTAAATGGTCCATAACCATAATCAAATAATTCAGGTCCTAATATATCTTCTACATAAGAAGGGAATATAAATCCTCCTTTATCGTCTCTTCCATTCTTAGAAATTTCTTTTATTCCTATATCATATAATGATTTTAAGAAACTATTTCCATAGTCAAAGAAATATACTCCTTTTTCAGTAAGATTTTTAATTACATGATAATGTCTTCTTAATGTTTCATTTACTAATCTATTAAATTCTACTCTATCTTCTGCCAATAATCTTGTTCTTTCTTCAAAACTTATTCCTGCTGGACAATATCCTCCATCATAAACAGCATGACAGGAAGTTTGATCTGAAAGTAAATCTATATGAATATTATTTTTATCTGCATATTCTAATAAATCAACTATATTTCCATGAAATGCTATTGCATAAGGAGTTTTACTTTCTAATTTTTCCTTTGCTACTTCAAAAGCTTTCGCTGGATCTGCAATTATTTCATCTACCCATCCTTGAGATAATCTTGTCTGAATTCTTGAAATATCAACTTCTGCTACTATTCCAACTCCTTTAGCTATTACTGTAGCTTTTCCTTGAGCTCCACTCATTCCTCCTAATCCTGATGTTACAAATAATTTTCCTGTTAAATCTCCATCATTAGGAACTCCACAGAATAGTCTTGCTGCATTAAGTATTGTTGAATATGTTCCATGAACTATTCCTTGTGGTCCTATGTACATCCATCCTCCTGCTGTCATTTGTCCATAGTTTGCTACTCCAATTGCTGCTGCCCTTGCCCAGTTATCATAATCATCAAATGCTCCAACCATTAATGCATTAGTAATTATTGCTCTTGGTGCATCTGGTTTTGATCTAAATAATCCTGTTGGATGTCCTGATGCAACTACAAGTGTTTGATCTTGTGTTAAATTTTCTAGATATTTTTTTATCAATCTATATTGCATCCAGTTTTGACATACTTGTCCTGTTTCTCCATAAGTTACTAATTCATAAGGATATAATGCTATTTCAAAATCCAAGTTATTATCTATCATAACTTGCATAGCTTTTCCTTCTATACATTTTCCTTTATATTCATCAATAGGTTTTCCATAAATTCTTCCAGCTGGTCTAAATCTATATCCATAAATTCTTCCATGTTCCATAAGTTCATCTAAAAATTCTGGTGCTAATTTTTCATGATATTCTTCTGGTATATATCTTAAAGCATTTTTTAAAGCTAACTCTATCTCATCTTTTTCTAAATGTACTACTCTTTTTGGTGCTCTTCTATACTTAGGATCTAACTTTGGTATAACCTCTGGTATATCACAAGCCTCTAATTTTATTGACATATTTTCAAATATTTCTTTATTCATCATATTTTTCCTCCTAATTTTTTTATTATTATATTTTCATTTCTCCTATTACTTTTTCTACTGCCTCTACTACTTTATTACTTTCTATTAAATTTTCTACTGAATCTATATCTAAATGCATAACTCTATCTGCATCATAATATGATACTTTTTCTCTTACTAATCTATATGCATCTCTAGTACCTTCTCCTAATTTATCTTGGGCTTTTCTAAGATCTACTCCTTGACAAGCACATAACATTTCCATTGCAATTACTTTTCTTGCATTTTTTAATATTTCTCCAGCTTTTCTTGCTGCAATAGTTCCCATTGAAACATGATCCTCTTGATTTGCTGATGAAGGAATCGAATCTACTGAAGCAGGATGTGCTAAAACCTTATTTTCTGACACTACAGCTGCTGCTGCATATTGAACTATCATAAATCCTGAATTTACTCCCCCATTTTCTACTAAAAATGCTGGTAATCCAAAATTTAAATTAGGATTTACTAATCTTTCTATTCTTCTTTCTGAAACATTTGCCATTTCTGATATTGCTATTCCTAAATAATCAAATATTAAAGCCATTGGTTGTCCATGAAAATTTCCTCCAGATATAACATCATCTGTTTCACAGAAAATAATCGGATTATCTGTTACTGCATCCATTTCCATTTCTACTTTATATCTTAAATATTCTAAAGCATCTTTACTAGCTCCATGAATTTGTGGTATACATCTCAATACATATGGATCTTGAACTCTTAATTGTCCTTGTTTTGTAGTATTTCTACTTCCTTCTAAAATTCTTCTAAAATTTTCTGCTGTTCTTATTTGTCCTTGGTGTCCTCTGATTTCATGAACTCTTGGATCAAAAGCACAAGTAATTCCATTTAAAGCCTCTATTGTTAAAGCCCCTGCTAAATCTAAATGTTTCATTAAATTTATTGCATCATATGTTACATGAGCTCCAACTGAAGTCATAACTTGAGTTCCATTTATTAATGCCAATCCTTCTTTTGAAGAAAGTTCAGGTAATATTTTTACTCCACCTTTTTCCATAGCTTCTTTACCGTCCATTAATACACCTTGATAATAAGCTTTTCCTAATCCCAACATTACTAAAACAATATGAGATAAAGGTGCTAAATCTCCTGATGCACCTAAAGAACCTTTCTCTGGAACAAATGGAGTTACTCCTTTATTTAACATTTCAACTAAAGTATCTACTGTAATTTTTCTAGCTCCTGAATATCCTTTTGTTAGATTTACTACTCTTAAAAGCATAATTCCTCTAACTACATCTATTGGTAAAGGATTTCCAACTCCACAAGAATGACTCATTATTAAATTTTTTTGTAAAATACCTGTTTCTTCTTTTGAAACTACTGTATCACAAAATTTTCCAAATCCTGTTGTTATTCCATAAGAAACTCTTTTTTCTTCTACATAAGTATCTACCAATTTTCTTGCTCTAGCTATTTTTTCATAAGCACTTTCTGATATTTCCACTTGATAACCTTTTCTTGTAACATTAATTAAATCTTCTAGAGTTAGTTTTTTATCTCCTATCATAAGTATTGACATAACCCCATGACCTCCTTAAATTTTTTATTATATATTCATTATATTATTTAAAATATTGTTGCTCCTATTAATCCAAAAATAAATAACAATACTGTATAATGACTAAAAGTAGGTATACATGTATCTGTTATATGTTGATGTTGTCCATCAGCATTCAATCCTGATGTAGGCCCAAGAGTAGAATCTGATGCAGGAGATCCAGCATCTCCTAACGCTCCTGCTGTAGTTATTAATATTATCATTGCTGTAGGAGAAAATCCTAGTTTTAATGCCAAAGGACAATAAATTACAGCTAAAATTGGTATAGTTCCAAATGAACTTCCCAAGCCTATTGATACAAAAAGTCCAACTGTTAACATTACAAATGATGCTATTAATTTATTTGTTCCAATTATAGATACAACTCCTTCAACTAATACTGGTATCGCATTCGTTTCTCTGATAACATTTCCATATCCAGCCGCTACTAACATTACAAATGCTATAAGTCCCATTATCATTACTCCACCATTTAATAAATTATCTATTTCTTTTAAATTTATTACTCTAAAAATCATCATTACTATTAAAGCTGCTATTGCTCCCAGAGGTAAAGAACCAGTTATCAATTGAACTCCAAAAGCTAAAATAGCTGCCCCTAATGTTATCCAATGTTCTTTTGTCATATGGTCTGGAATATTTTTATCTTCTGTAAAACCTTTTAATGGTAAATCTTGATATTCTCTATCTTTTCTATAAGTTATAAATACTGCTATTAATAATCCTAATAACATTGCAATTCCCAAAAACCAATTAGATTTCCAAACTTGATCTAATGTTATATTATAACCATTTGCATTTAATTGTTCTTTAACTATAGTATGAAAAATTAATCCAAATCCTACTGGTAAGACTATATAAGGAACTTTTACTCCAAATGTTAAAGCACATGCAACTGCTCTTCTATCAATCTTCAAATGATTCATCATTTTTAATAACGGTGGAATAAGAATTGGTATAAAAGCAATGTGAACTGGTATTAAATTTTGTGAAAAACAAGCTAAAAAAGCTATTAATAATATTAAAACTTTTTTTCTACCATTAACTAAATTAGCTATTTTTTTAGACATTATACTAGCTAATCCTGTTTGATTTATTGCTACTGCTAAAGTTCCTAATAAAATATAACTTAGTGCTGTTTCAGAATTTCCTCCCATTCCAGCAACTAAATATTTCATGGTCAGTCCTAGTCCCATTCCTGACATCATCCCGGCTACTAATGAAGCTACAATCATAGAAAGCATCACATTCAATCGTAATAAACATAATATTCCCATAACTATAACTGAAATTACTACTGGATTAAATAATAACATTCTAAACCCCCTTTATAATTTTTAAAATCATTTTAATAATTGTTTAAAAAAAATAATTATTTATATTATTTTTTTATTACATTTCAGTCCTTATATATTTCATTTTTTTAAATCATTTTAATAATTGTTTAGCAAATAAATATTTATATCATTGATATCAAAAGATTGATCATTCATATTATTAAAATGATTTTAATAATTCTGTTATATTTATATCATTATTTTTTATAAAACTCAAATATAAAAAATATATTTTGAACATATTTTAAATATATAATTCAAAATATATACAATAAGATTATAATTAGAGTTGCATTTGAATATTTTATCTAAATGTTATATAATATGAAAAAAGGAGAATATTATGTATCAGAAAAAAGTAAAAGAATCTAACAAAAATAATATTTTTAAATATATCTTTGAAAAGAAAAAATCTTTTGTAATAAATGATATTGCTGAAAATCTCAATATTACATTTCCAACTGTAAAAAAAATTATTAACTCTTTTTTAAAACAAAATATAATTTTTGAAAGCCAGAAAGTTGGAACTGGTGTTGGAAGAAAAGCAATGGAATATGAACTTAATGAAAACTTTTGTTATTCGATAGGAATTTTGGCTTCTTCTACAAAAATTAAATTTATCCTAACTAATGCAATTGGAAAAATTCTAAAACAACAAATTTATGAATTACAAACATCTGATCGAAGAAATGAACTTTTAAATTCTACTAAAGATTTTTTGAATGAAATTAATCCTAATATAAAAAAGAAATTAATAGGTATAGGAATATCTGTTCCAGGGATTGTTAGTGAAGAGTATAACTTTATAGAATTTTCTTCTAAAGAAAAAATTGTTCTTTCTTTTATTGAAGAACTTAAAAATTTATTTCACATTCCTGTATTAATAGAAAATGAATCAAATTTGTCTGCCATTGCTGAAGCATTTTTAACTAATAATTATATTTATTCAAGCTTTACAGTTTTAACTATAAATGAATATGTTGGAATTAGCAGTTTCCATCAAGATTCTTTAAATAATACTCTCTTTTTTAAAGCTGGAAGACTTCATCATATGGTTATAGAATCAAATGGCAAATTATGTGAATGTGGAACACATGGATGTTGGGGAACTTATGTTTCAGATAAAGTTTTACTTAATGACTTCCAAAAATATTTTCCCTCTATTAAAACTTATAATGAAATTTTTGATTTAAAATATCATGAAACTAATATAGGTGCTTCTCTCATAGATAATTATTTAGAATACCTAGCAATTGGAATAAAAAATATTTTATTCTTTTCAAATCCAGAAAAATTAATAATTTCTGGTAATATTTCTATTTATAAAGAATATATAGCTGATAAATTAATTGAAAAAATATATAAAAATCATATTTTTTATCGTGGTAAAGAAACCATAGTGTTTTCATCTTTAAATGAAAATGGAAGTATCATAGGAGCTGCTATGTTTCCTATATTAGATAAAATAATTTAATTTTTTATATAAGAGCCTTTTCTAGGCTCTTAATAAAAAATAATTTAGTTATTAAAACTTCTCTCTAATCTTTTCTATAATTTTAATATTTTCCCTTCTATTTTATCTATTAACTAAAAAATAATTATTAAAATTTATTATTTTTTACTTAAAATAAGTCTGAAAATCTTATAAATAATTCAATATTCTTCTCTTAAATAATATCTAATATTCTCAAAATATTTTATAATATTCTATTAAATTATAATTTTTACTTTTTAATTTTTTATAATACTTTTTATACTTTATAATTTATATTAAAAATTATAAATATTCAAATTTATTATTTTTTAATATAAAAGGATTCAAAAATACTAGAAAATAATATAGAACTGTTAATAGAAATGGCGAAGTTTCAAGAGGTTATTTGTGTAGAAGAAGAAAAGATAAAGTAAATAAATGTACCAATACAGCTATTAGAAAAGAAATTTTAGAAACTTTAGTTATAGAAGCTTTAAAAGAAAATATCTTTACACCTACACAAATGAATATAATTTCTGATAAAGTTTATAATTATTTAAAAGAAAATTATCTAAATACACAAAAGAAAATAATAAGAATAAAAAAAGAAATAGAAAAATTACAACTTCAAAAAGATAAAATTTTAAATTATAATTTGAATGGTGTTTTAAATAATAAAGAATATATCAAGAAAAAAACACTTTTTGACGAAGAAATTTTAAATCATAAAGAAAATTTAATAAAATTGGAATTTGATACGAAATTCTTGAATCGTGATAAAGTCTTTAAATACCTTGAAAAACTTGCAAAAAAATAGAATCATCAGATATGACAATTTTACAAAATATTATATTTACATTCATTGAGAAAATAATTCTCTTTAAAGATACTATTCAAATAAACTTAAGATTATTTCCTCTTGATGAAAAAATTGCTAAGGTTGGTGGAGATGACGGGAATTGAACCCGTGTCCAAAACAATAAGCACCATAAGCTTCTACAAGCTTAGTCTGCTATTAAATTTCGCAATAGTTACTCCCACAGACAGGGCTAACTAAAGCTATCCTCTAAAATGTCCCTAATTGTTTAGAGAAATCACAATAGGTAATCTGTGTATTGGTAACACCTCGAAAGTTTTCTCCCACAGAACAGAAAAAACAGAGGTGAGCTGACAACTAAGCAGCTAAAGCGTATTCGTTATTTCCATCTAAACGATGAGTTGATCTCTCACAGCGATCATCCTGGCCTGCTACCTATGACCTCATGGCCCTGTCGAAACCTTTGCATCCCCACATATAATTTAGAAATATATTATACTATTTTTAATTTTTTTTGTCAAATAAATTATATTAAGCACATTATAAGTAAAAATAAAAATTTTTCTAATTTTATTTTAAAGAAAATTGATTTTTGCTTTCATCATAAATATAACCATTTTTTTCGAAATGTTCTACAAGTTCATTTTTATCAATATCCATATCTTCACATAGACTATCAAGTGATGAATAAAAATCTCTCAATTTCATATTTATCATACTATAAGCTATATTTATATCCATTTTTATAAAATTCATTTTATTTTTCTCCTTTTAAAAAACTGCTGACTAAAATTTAATCAGCAGTTTTTATTATAATATTATAAATTTTCTTTTATTTTTAAAGTAGCTTCATCAATAGCATAAGGAATGAAATCTTCTAATTTCATAGTTTTTTGGTCTTTTTCTCCAAATCTTCTTACATTAACCTCTCTATTTTCAGCTTCTGCTTTTCCAATTACAAGTTGCATAGGAATTTTATATTTTCCATTTGCTTCTCTAATTTTGTAACCTATTGTTTCAGCTCTATCATCTAATTCTACTCTTATATTTTTCTCTTCTAACATAGCCATAACTTCTTTTGCATAAGGAATTACTTCGTCGTTAAGAGTTAATATTTTAACTTGAGTAGGTGCTAACCACATAGGGAAAGCTCCAGCATAGTGTTCTATTAAGATTCCTATAAATCTTTCTATTGAACCATAAACAACTCTATGAATCATTACTGGTCTATGTTTTTCTCCATCTTCACCAATGTAGTTAATATCAAATCTTTCTGGTAAGTTGAAGTCTAATTGAATTGTTCCACATTGCCAAGTTCTTCCAATAGCGTCTTTAATTTTGAAGTCTAATTTAGGTCCATAGAAAGCTCCATCTCCAGGATTTAATTTATAAGGAACACCTATTTTTTCTAAAGCTCCTTTTAATCCAGCTTCTGCTTTATCCCAAATTTCTTGAGCTCCAATAGCTTTTTCTGGTTTTGTTGATAACTCTATTGAATAATCAAATCCAAATATTCCTCTATAGAATTTATCTATTAATTGTACAACTCCTATAATTTCATCTTGAATTTGGTCTGGAGTCATAAATATATGAGCGTCATCTTGAGTAAATGCTCTAACTCTCATTAATCCATGTAAAGCTCCTGAGAATTCATGTCTATGTACATGTCCTAATTCTCCAACTCTTTCTGGTAAATCTTTATAAGAGTGAATTTTATTTTTATAAGTTATAACTCCACCTGGGCAGTTCATTGGTTTTATAGCAAAATCTGTTTCATCTATTGAAGTAGTATACATATTTTCTCTGTAGTTAAACCAGTGTCCTGAAGTTTCCCATAACTCTTTATTTAACATTGTAGGAGTTTGAATTTCTACATATCCAGCTTTTTTATGCTCTCTTCTCCATAAGTCTATTAGAGTATTTTTTAATACCATTCCTTTTGGTAAGAAGATTGGGAATCCTGGTCCATATTCACTTACAAAGAATAATTCTAATTCTTTTCCTAATCTTCTGTGGTCTCTTTTTTCAGCTTCTTCTAAGAATACTAAATAATCTTTTAATTTATCATTATTTGAAAATGCTAAACCATATATTCTTTGAAGCATTTTATTTTTTGCGTCACCTCTCCAATAAGCTCCAGCAACTGATTTTAATTTGAATGCTTTAATATATGATGTTGATGGAACATGAGGTCCTCTACAAAGGTCCATAAACTCTCCTTGTTTGTAGAAAGAAAGTTCATCTCCTTTTGCAATTTCTTTTATAATTTCAACTTTATAAATTTCTCCTAACTCTTCAAAATGTTTTATAGCTTCTTCTCTAGTCATCATAACTCTTTCGATTTTTAAATCTTCTTTAGCTATTTTTTTCATTTCAGCTTCAATTTTTTCTAAGTCTTCTGGAGTAAATTGTTCTTCTGAATCAAAGTCATAATAGAAACCATTTTCTATAGCTGGTCCTATTGTTACTTTTGTTCCTGGGAATAATCTAACAACTGCTTGAGCCATTAAGTGAGCTGCTGAGTGTCTGATTATATGTTCTCCCTCTTCTGTATCCATAGTTACAAATTCTACTTTTGCGTCATGGTCTAAAACATAAGACATATCTTTTAGTTCTCCGTCAACTTTAGCAGCAACAGATTTTTTTACTAAAGAATTACTTATAGATTTAGCTATGACAAACATATTTTCTGCTTTTTCAAATTCTTTTATGCTTCCATCCATTAATTCTACTTTCATTTTTTTCTCCTTCTATAAAATTTTCTTAAATTTTTATTTTTTATTCAATATCTTCTACTTCTATTCCACTAAGAATATTTCCATCTAAAGATAGTTTTCCATTTTCTCCTCTATTATCTTTAGCACCAATACTAAATATTGTATTGTCAGGGAAAGTAAGAAGTGTAAATTGAAGAGCTGCTCTCCATTCATAATCTCTTGTAGAGATACTGTAATCTCTTATATAAGCAACAGACCATTCATAGTATCCCATCTCTTTTCCAATTTCAATTCCTGCTTCATCTATAAAGTTATTAACTTCTCTTACTGTATCTACATTATCATAGAATTGAATATACATTTTAGTTCTCCATCCCTCACTAGGTTTTCCTATCTTAGCATGGAAACTAAATTCATGTTCTTTCTCGGTTACTTTTCTAATTCCATTAGTATTAAAATCAGCTGCTTCTGAATAAGTATATCCTAATCCAATTCTATTTTGTGAATAGAATAATCCAACTTTAAATTCTTTTAAAGCATCCCAATAATCTCCAGAAATTTTATCACTCTTATCTCTTTCAAGAGATAGAGATAAATCTAAACTTCTTTTATAATCTCCATAATAATTTATTCTTTCATCAATAGACTTTCCTAAATTAAACATTGTAGTTCTAGCTTCATTTCTTTCAAAAATCTCTCTCATTCTAGAAATATCAAATGGAGTTACTTCGTCTTTAGATTTTCCAAATTCTTTACTTGCATAATATCTTAATTCTTCTTCTGATAATCTCTTATCTTTAAAACTGTATCTTAAAGAAATTATATCACTATTATATTGAGTATTCATTCCTTCAGAAGTTTTCTTAATATCAACATAATTACCTTGATAATCTCCATAAGTTGTGCTTATAAAATGTTGAACTTCTGTTCCTGTCTGATATGCTACTGTATAAAGTCTATTTTTTATATCTAAAACATCATCTTTATCTAATTTGGCTTTATCTGTACCCTCAGTATATTGTAATGTAAGTTTTTTATCTTTACTAAATGAATAAGCATATCCATAAATATTTTCTCTAATTTCTTCATTCAAATCATCATAAATTTTATTATCAGAATTTTTTATTTTTAAATCTACAGCTAAATAATCAATACTTTGATTTTTATAATAGAATGAATGATTTCCTTTATATAAGGTTACACCATAATCTTTATTTGATAAATCATTATAATTTTCATTATTTAAAGAATTATAATCATATGGTTTTTTATATGAATATCTATCATTTTCATTATAGTAGAAAGATATAACTTTTTCATCATTATATTTAAAGTCTAAAGTATTTTTTAAGCTATCAAAAGCCTTGTCATTTGAATATGCTTTTTCAGCCTTTTCATACTCTCCACTATAAACAGTTTCTAATTTTCCTGTTGTTATGGAAAAATCTTCATTAACTTTTAAAGTACTATTTTTATTAATAAGTCTTCCATACTCTTGAGAATCTTCTCCATCATATGTATAATCTTGATAATAAACACCTAATTTATTTTCAAAATTTTCACTAGAAATATTATGATTAATTCCAGCATCATATTTTGTTATTGAATCATTATTTATAGTTCCTTTACCATCTGTAAAATCATCTTTTCTAATATCTCCATAAATATCTACAGTTCCTAATTTTTCTAAAGAGATATCTTTTTTAGATAATCCTAAACCATAAAAATCAGATTCATTTTCAAAAACTCTAGAAGTTCCATTATAACTTCCCTCTCTAGTTTCAATAGTTTCTTTATAATTTCCACCAAAGAAAGCTACATCAAATATTCCAGAATAAATATCTATAGTTGCTTTATTTTCTTCTATCTCTTCATAAACAGTATTTTCATATTTATTATATTGGCTAACTCTATTATTTCCAAAAACTTTTTCTCTAAATGGGTCATTATTTTGGTTTAATTTTTTTTCTGAATAATCATGAGTTAATGTAAGCTTAGTATCAGTATTTCCAACAAAATCATATTCTCCAAAAGATGCTCCATATTTTTGAGAATTATATTCATCATACTCTGCTACAGTCCAAGGAGTATAAGTTATTTTTAAATTTGGAATTAAGTATTCAGTTAAATCTCCTAAGTTAGGGTTTCTTTCCCAAGAGTTAAGTTTTCTAAATTTATCTCCATTTACTTCATCAAAATATAAAGATACTTTATTTTTCTTATCAGTAAATCCAAATCCAAAATCTTCTCCTCTACTTCTATCATCATTTATATTAGAACCTTTATCCATATCATATAAATAATTATAGTAAGTACTAAAAGTATAATTATCATTATCTTGAGTAAGTTTTATATTTGAAAATAAATCATTATCTATTTGAGAGGTAAATCCCATATCATTAATTTGGTCTGAAACTATATATTTATAAGCCTCTTTATCATCAGTTAATTTAACTTTTGCTTCAATAGATATATCTTGATTTTTTCCAAGCTTTGATAAAGATGTATCAAGTGTATAGAAGTTTGAATAATCTCCCATATCTGGAATATTTCCTAAAATTCCTTCTCGTTTTACTCCATCTTTGTCATAATAAGTAAATTTACCTTGAGCATCATAATCTTCTATAACATCTTTTAAAGCATCATTCATATTATAAGTTAAACTTTGAAATCCAAAATCAAAATGACCTTTTTCACCATTATATTTATGAGTATATTCTACATCCCATCTATCATCAAAACTTTCATCTTCTCTTCCAATGTCATTTTTCTTATTATCATCTTCTTTTCTCCAAATCAGAAAATCTGTGACATTTAATTTTGATTCTCCAATATTATCAAATTTATACCAATTTTCCCATCTTCCTATTAATATTCCCATTTCATCAGCAAATTTTGGAGCAAATCCACCTCTGAATTTTTTATCTTTACTTTCATAAAGAGTTCCCCAAGCTATATTCCATCCATATTTTTCATCAGTTCCCCACTCTGGGAATAATGGTACTTCAGAACCTTGTCTTATATTAAAACGGAACCATGGAAATTTATAAGGAAAAATATTAAAATCTTGAATATATAAATCAGCACCTCTTAAGGTTACTTGCTTATCTGGTTCAATATAAATACTATCTAATGTTAAATAGTATCCTAAATCTTTTCTATCTCTATTGGTATTTACTTTAGGGTCTGTTGTTAACCAAGCATTTTCTACTGTAATTTTTTCATCTTTTATAACAGTTCTTTGTCCACCAAAATATATTTTATCATTTGGTTTCTCTGCTCCTGTTGCTTGTCCAATTTCTAGCCAACTAAAACTTTCACCAAATATACCATCTCTATTTTTTGTAGATAATTCAGCATTTTTAGCTTCTATTTTAAAATTTCCAGAAATAAAATTGGTTTCTAATGTAAAATCTTTATTAATATATATTTTTTCTGCTTTTTCATCTCTTCTAGCATCATAAACTTTAAGAGTAGCATCTCCATAATTAATATCTATCCCTTGAGTAGCTTGAATTTGTCCTGTTGTTAAATCAATTTCTACTTCATTTTCATTAGGATTAATATCATTTGAAAAAGATTTCATTCCTATTAAAGCAAGAGCTAATATTAAATAATATCTTTTTTTCATAAAAAATCCCCTTTTATTATTATCCATACTATTGAATTATATCATAATTAAGATTTTTTTTATATATCATCTAAAAAATTTCTTAAAATTATTTTTCCTTTTCTCTTTCTGCTTGTGATTTACTTAAATATATAGGTTCCATTGTATAGATATTATCTTCTCTATCTTTTGAAATTTCACATAAAACTCCTGCTCTAGGTAAATTTAAAGAATTATTTGTAAAAATACAATTATCTTTTCCTACAATCTCCTCAATCAAACTTCTATATTTTATAGCTCCATCACCTAAATAAAGAGTTTTTTTATTTTTTCTAGTTTCTAAATATTCTCTTAATTCTCCAACTTGATACTCTTCTAATTGTTTTAAAGTTTCATTTTCATATCTAAAACTACAGTAATATCCTCTTTCTTTTCTAGCGTCTATTATTGAACAAATTTCACAATCATTATTTGTTGAATTTCCTGCAATAATATCAAGTTCGTTAACTCCAACTATTTTACAATTATTTGCAAAAGCTAATCCTTTGGCAACAGCTACTCCTATTCTTATTCCTGTAAAAGAACCTGGTCCTATACTTACAGCAATTTTTTCTATATCTTTTATATCTATTTCTAAAAGATTTAATAAATTGTCAACCATTACCATAATGTTTTCAGAATGAGTTTTATTAATATTTACTGTTATTTCTCCTAGTAATCCTTTTTTATCAGAATATACTCCTATACTTCCAACATTTGTAGAAGTATCAATTCCTAAGATTAACATAATTCTAACAACTCCTTTTCTCTTACTTTATTTCCAATAAAAGAAATATTTAATTTTCTTGTATTTTCACCAAAATATTCAAATTTTATTTCAATATATTCTTTTGGAAGTTCTGATTCGATTATATTAGCCCATTCTATTAAAATTACTCCATCACCATTTATATAATCTTCATAACCTACTTCATAAATTTCTTCTGGGGTAGATAATCTATATACATCAAAATGATAAAGAGGAAATTTTCCAGAAAAATATTCTAACACATAGTTAAAAGTTGGACTTTTTAAATTTTCTGTAACACCAAATTCTTTTGCAAAATTTTGACTAAAAGTTGTTTTACCTGTTCCTAAATCTCCAATTAAAGCAACTGTATCTCCAGGCATAACATAGTTTGCCAATTTTTTAGAAAAATCATTTATTTCGGCAAATGACATTATTTTTTCCATATACATCCCTATCCTTGAATTTTTTTCACTATATTTGTAGTAGATTTTCCCTCTACAAAAGATAAAATTCTAACTTCTCCACCATAACTTTCAACTATTTTGGTTTCAGGAAGGTCATCTTTTGTATAATCTCCACCTTTTACATGAATAGAAGGTTTTAAACAAGCAATTAATTCTTCTGGAGTATCTTCTTCAAAAATTACAGTAAAATCTACTGCTTTTAATCCTCCTAACATTTCTGCTCTATCATATTGGTTATTTATTGGACGAGATTCTCCTTTTAATTTTTTTACAGAACTATCTGAATTAACTCCTACAATAAGTACATCTCCTTGTCTTTTAGCTTCATTCAAATATCTTAGATGACCTACATGTAAAATATCAAAACATCCATTTGTAAAAACAACTTTTTTATTTTGAGCTTTTAACATTTCTACTAATTGTTTTCCAAATTCTCTGTCTATTAACATTTTTCCTCCTTGAGACACATTTTTTTAGAAAAACTTTTATCCTTTATTGTACCATAATATTAAAAATTATAAAACTATTTTTATAAAATAAAATTTATAATTTTTAGAAATAAATTGAAATAACTTTTATTTCATTAATTTTTTTAAAATTTTCTCTTTAATTTTTTTGATTTTTAATGTATTATATAGTTATAAGAATTTTTTTGAAATAAAGGGGGACTTTATGGAAATTTTATCTAAATTAGGATTTAAAAAAGTAGGTGAATGGAAAAAATTACAAAATAATCTATATTTTGATGTTAATGACTTTAAAAAAGAAAATAAAGTTGTATTTGCTTTTGTTGTAAATTCTTTTGTAAAATTTATTTCATCTACTGATGAAGTTTTAGAATTTGCATTAAATTGTTATGTGTCTCCAAAAGAATTTGAAGGGGAAGAAGTTAGAGTAAAAGAACTTATTTTAAAAACATTAGATAATGGACCTGTTGAAATTTATGCTTTAAAAAATACTAAATTTTTTGGTTTCAAAACTAGATTTGATAAACAAGATATACTTAAACTTATAAAAGAATTTAATGCTGATTGGAATGATGAAAATCTTGTAGACCGTATGAAAAAAATCATTGGTAAAGATAGAGTAGCTATCCAAAAAGATGTAGAAGAAAAAGAAAAAATACAAACTATTATTGAAGAAAAACCTGAAATGAAAGAGGTATTAAAACCTGAAAAACCTAAAAAAGAATATGAATCTTATATATTTATTTTAGGAAAAAGCTATCTTGATAGAGGATTCTTCAATTTAAAAACTTCTCACTCTAATTTAGTTGGTGGAGACAAAGAGGAAATACAAATAGTTGTTGGGGATAAACAAGTTATCTCTGGTAGAATAAGTAGAACTGCAAACTCTTCTGGTACTCCTAGAATCATTGGAAATAAACCTTTAAAACTTTGGTTTACAGAACATTCTCAAGTTAATGGTGAAATTAAAATAACTTTCATTAATAAGAAAAAAATTAAACTTGAAGCTCTTAGTAAGTAATTATAAAAAAAGGACTATTACAAATTTTTGTAACAGTCCTTTATTATTTTATTCAGGAACTATCATTACTATACAAGGAGCATGTTTTACTACATAACTAGTTACAGAACCAATCATACGAGTAAGTCCTTTTTTAGTAGATTTAGTCATTATTATAATATCAACTTTATTCATTGCAGCTGATTTTAGAATTTCTTTTCCTGGCTCTACAAATCCAACTTCACAAGCAACTTTATATCCTTCTAGTTGTTTTATAGCTGGAGCTACTATATCTTGCATCTCTTTTTCAGCTTCTAAAAAATCTTTTTCTTCAATAAAAAGTTTGGCATCTTCTTTAACATACATCAATATTAATTCTATCTCATCAGTAGTATACAAATTTTTTACCAAATCAATAGAATGCATACTTCTTTCTGTTCCATCTAATGGTATAAGAATTTTTTTCATAACTAGCCCTCCCTTTAAACAATAGATAATAAATAAATTTTTATTATTTATTTTTCTCTATTAGACTCTTTTTTCCTTTAAATTTCTAAAGATTATTTTTTAGCTATAAAATATCCTATTGAATAAGTTAACTCTCTTGTTTTATATGATTTTATTTTTTCTATAGATGTTTTTGTGTTCTTTAAAGATACTCCTGTATTTTTAATATGTTTTAATGCTTCTAATGGAGTAAAAAATTCTAAAGTTTTTTTCTCATTAAAATATTTAATTTCATTAAAATATTTTTTTAATATTTTTGTAATTTCTCCTAATGTTTTATAATTAAGACCAACTCCAAAGTGTTTTTGAATTTCTTCTAAATTTCCATCAATATACATAGAAAAAAATAATTTATCAGTTTTCTTTGAAATATTCTTAATTAATTTTTCTAAATCATCTATCCATTGAAAACTAGAACTTGAAATTATAATATCATAATCTTCATTTATAGAATTTACCATATCTCCAACTATAAAATTATTATAATTTATATCTTTAAAATAATTTTTTGTATCATAATAATCATTTAAATCTAAATTTTTTATTTGAAATTTTTTTAAAACTTCTTTAGTAAAAAGTCCCGTTCCACATCCTAATTCAAAAACTCTATTAAACTTTTTTTCATTAATATTTTCTTCAATTATCTTAACTAATTTTTTAGCTACTTCTTTTTGAATTATTGCATTACTATCATATGTTGAAAAATTTTTTTCAAAATTCATTTTGTCCCTCATCAATATTTATAATTTTTTCCCAACTATCTAAATAATAAAAAGGAAAGTGGGAAATAGGTAATTTTATAATATTAACTTTTTCTTTTTCATAATATTTTATTTGATTCTTAGCTGGAATTGTAATATCTTTTTCTCCAATTATTGCAGTTGAAATATAATTTTTTTGTGGTTTATAATTTTCTTTCAAATATTTCAATTCCTCTATTAAACTCTCAATACTTTTTTCATTATTTTTTCTTTTATATCCTATATTTATATAGAATTTTTCAATATTTTTTTCATTTATATTTTTTAAAGTCAAATTATAAACTCTCTCATCTATTCCAAATTTTCCAATAACTTCTGGTGTTCCATTTATTGCAATAACTTTTTTATATTTTATTTGAAAATTTTCTGATAAAAATTTACAAAGATAATATACTCCAAAAGACCAACCTATAAAATAAATATTTTTAAATTCTTTTAATTCTTCTACATTTAATAAATATGGAAAAGTTATATTTTTTACAATAAAATTTTCTGGAATTTTTAAATCTTTTATTGCATTTTCATTCATTCCCCAGCCATTAAAAAAGATTATTGCATTCATTTTTAAACTCCTCTAAAAATATTTCAATCTCATTTTTTGAAATATTTGGATTTAATCCCAATCTTATTCTTTCACTTCCTTTTAAAACTGTTGGACTTTTTATTGGATAAACTACATATCCTTTTTCTCTAAGATTTTTACAAACAATATCTGCCTTTTCATTATCCCCTATTATTAAACTTATAATATGTGAAGTTGAAGTTGTTTTTAAATTCATCTCTTTTATTTTATTTAAAGTAAAATTTTTTAATTTTTCTAATTTTTCTCTTCTTTCTTGAAAATTTTTCATATTTTTTAAAATAAATAAATTCCATAAATTATTTACAGGAGGTAAAGCTGTAGTATAAATAAGTTCTCTTCCAAAATTTATCAAATAATCTCTATGAATATCTGAGCAAATTGTATATGAACCTATTGAACCTCCTCCTTTTCCTAAAGGAATTGTTATAAAGTCAATATCTTCTATTAAATTTTCTTCATAAGCTATTCCATAACCAAAAACACCATAAGAATGAGCTTCATCAACCATCAAATCAAATTTATATTTTTTCTTTAAATTTACAATTTCTTTTATAGGTGCAATATCTCCATCCATACTATAAACAGTTTCTGTTACAACTAAAATGTCTGAATAATCTTTATGATATTTTTCTAATATACTTTCTAAATGATTTATATCTAAATGTTTATACCTTATTATTTTACTGCCACTAGCTAAAATTCCATCATATATACTAGCATGATTTAATCTATCTGTTATTATTAAAGAATCTTTATTATAAAATGTTTCTATTATTGTTTTATTAGCTGAAAAACCACTATTCATAACAAGAGATTTTTTTCCATAAATTTTATTTAATTCCTCTTCTAACTCCCTAACTATTTTATAATTTCCTGTTATAAGTCTTGAGGAACTAGAAGAAAAACTTATTTTATCTCCAAATTCCTCTAAAAATTTATCTTTTAAATTTTTATCTTGACCAATTCCTAAATAATCATTTGAAGATAAATTTAAATTATTCTTGTCAATAATTTTTAAACTTCTAAAATTTTTTTCCTCTTTACTTTTTCTTAATCTCTCTTCTATTTTATTTATTTCCATTTTCATCACTATTTCTTAAGCTTAGATATTCTTCAATAGATTTTTTACAAATTTCTAACATTTTATCTATTTCTTCATAAGTTATTATATATGGAGGCATAAAATACATAGTATCCCCTAATGGTCTTAAGATAGCTCCATTTTTCAAAGCTATTTTATATATTTCATATCCTACTCTCTCTTTAGATGCATATCTTTCCTTTGTATTTTTATCTTTTACAATTTCTAAAGCTCCCATAAGTCCAATTTGTCTTATTTCTCCAATATAATCTTTATCTTTAAAAATTTCTAAAGCTTTTTTCTTTAAATAATCACCTTTAGCATTTATTTTTTCTAAAAGATTTTCTTCTCTAAAAATTTTTAAAACTTCCAAAGCTATTCTACAGCCAATTGGATTTCCAGAAAAACTATGAGAATGTAAAAAAGATTTTCCCTCTAAATATTCAGAATAAAAAGATTGAAAAATTTCTTCAGTCATTAAAACTATAGACATTGGATAATATCCTGCTGTTAGAGCTTTTCCAACACACATAATATCTGGAGATATTCCAGCCCATTCACTAGCAAACATCTTTCCTGTTCTTCCAAATCCCATAGCAATTTCATCTACTATCATTGTAATATTTAACTTTTTAGTCAATTCTCTCAATTTTTTCATATAAATTGGAGAATAAATTTTCATACCTCCAGCCCCTTGGACTATAGGTTCTATTATAGTTGCTACAATTTCTTCATTATTTTCTGTTAAAACTTTTTCCATTTCACAAAAACATTCAGCTTCACAGTTATCATAATTTTTCTTGAAAGGACAATTAAAACAATCTGGACCTTGAACTTTTATAGCCTCTTTTATAAGTGGTTTATATTTCTGAGTAAAAAAATCTATATCCCCAACTGCTAAAGCTCCTATTGTTTCTCCATGATAAGAATTTTTTATTGTCACTAATTTATGTTTTTTTGTATATCCTCTTTGATGTTGTGATTGTAAAGCTAATTTTAAAGCTATCTCCACACCAGAAGAACCATTATCAGCAAAAAATAATTTTGTAAGTCCTTCTGGAACTAATTTTATAAGTTCTTCTGATAATTCTATTGCTGGTTTATGAGAAAAATTTGCAAAAATAATATGTTCTATTGTATTTATTTGTTCATTAATTACTTTATTTATTCTTGGATTACAATGTCCTAAAGGATTAAGCCACCAACTTCCCACACAATCCATATATTTTTTTCCAAACTCATCATAAACATAAAGTCCCTCTCCTTTAGTTATAACTATTGGAGGAAATTTCTCGTAATCTTTCATTTGTGAACAAGGGTGAAAAATATATTTTAAATCTCTTTTTTGTAAATCGCTTAACATAAACTATCCTCCAAATTAAAAAAATTAAATAATTGATTTTTTTCTATCTCATTTTGATTTTCTTTTATAACTAAATAATTTTTAATACCACTATCTTTTAAAACAACTTTTATATTGTCATCTTCAAAATCTTTTTCTGTATATCCATTAAAAACTATTCCATGAATTTTTATATTTTTACTTCTTAAAAATTCTATACTAAGCATTGCATGATTTATTCCACCAACTTTTGTATTTGCCACTAAAATTACAGGATAGTCAATTTTTTTCATAAAATCAAACATATAAAATTTATCTCTTATAATTGGTACATATACACCACCAGCTCCCTCTACTAATAAAATAGAAGTTTCTTTTTCTTTTCTCTCTATCTCGTCATAAATTATTTTCATATCTATATTTTTATTTTCTATTTCACTAGCTAAATGGGGAGATACTTCTGGAATTAACATATAACTACACATTTTTGAATCATAAGAGATTCCACTAAAATTAGATAAAAATTTTAAATCTGGTGCTGTTAATTTCTCTCTCTCATAAAAACACCCACTTTGAATTGGTTTATAATAATCTGTTTTTATATATTTTCTCAACTCTTTAAAAAATAATGATGAAATATAAGTTTTTCCTACATCAGTCCCTACTCCTGTAATAAAAAATCCTTGCATTTTTTATATCACTCCCTTTAATAAAATTAAATTTATTATAAAATAAACAGGTTGATATTTCAAAATAAAAATCTCTATAGGTTAACAATTAGAAATATTTTTACAATAAAAAAAGAGAATATTGTAAAGTCAAATACAATATTCTCCTTTTAATAAATCTTAATCTTTTATTAAATAATTTTTATTTTTTTAATTTCATAGTGACATGTGGGATTCCATCTTCATCATAAACTTCTGATATAGGAATAAATCCCAAAGATGAATAAAACTTTCTCAAATAATTTTGAGCTCCAATAGTTATTTCTTTTTCTCTAAATTTTTTCTCTATTATTTCAATAGCTTTTGTTAACATTTCTCTTGTATATCCCATTTTCCTATATTTTTGATTAGCAACTATTCTTCCTATTGAAGCAGTAGTATAAGTTATTCCTTTTGGAATAATTCTACAATAACAAATAATTTCATTTTCCACATCATCAAAAAAATATAGGTGTAGACATTTTTCATCATTTCCATCTAAATCTAAATAGGGACAATTTTGTTCTACTATAAATATTTCATTTCTTAATTTACAAATTTCATAAACTTCTTTACCACTAAGTTCCTCAAAAGTTTTTAAAACTTCTACCATCTCTCCTCCAATATATATTTTCTTTCCACTTATATTTTATTTTTTCCAAAATGTATTAAAAATTCATATTTCTTAATAGTATCCATTATTTTCTTTTTAGAAGTAGATTTTTCTAAAACACTTAAAAAATTATATTTTTTTAATAAATCAACAAATTGGACAATGGCATTAAGATGAGATTGATTATCTTGTGAACAAAAAGCTAAAATAAATTTAACTTTAACATCATCTGGAAATAAAACTTCTCTATCTAAACACAATAATCCCATACCCGTATTATAAATATTGTTTTCATTTTTAGCATGAGGAATAGCCACTAAATCACTTACAACAACATAGGACCCATTTTTTTTAATTGAACTAATCATCCCATCAATATATGTTGGAGTGACATATCCATTTTCAATCAATATTTCTCCAGCCATTTTTATTGCCTCTTCCCAAGTATTTACTTTCTGGTTAAGAAGGATATTTTTTTCTTCTAAAAAACTAGAAAGATTTTTTGAAATAGTGGTTGTATCATCTATAATTATATCTTTAAAATTTTCTTTTAAATTATCAATAATAATTTTTTCATCAAAAATTTCTGCTCCTAACTTAATACTGCTTAATATTTTTGATAGAGATACAACTTTATTATATTTTGGAAGATTATAACTATCTAAAAGATTAAAATCCTCATTAGTAAGTAAAGTTTTTATATAAACTACAGGTATTTTTGAATTGACATTTAAATTTTTTAAATTTGTAATTATCATATCAACATTTTTTGTTTCAATAAATTTTTCAACTTGATAATAAGGAATTGTACCAACAATATTTATATTGTATCTATTTTTTATCTGTTGAGCCATAAGTTTTGAAGTTCCATATCCTAATCCGCAAACAATAACAATATTTTTAATATTTGTAGTATTTTTTTGACATCTATCTAAAGCTGATTTAAAATGTACTCCTATAAAGGCAATCTCACTATCTGGAATAGTCTCTCCTAAAAATTTTTCTAAAATATCTAAAGAATTTTTAGTAATAGTAAAAATTTCTAAATATGAAGCTAGAAACTCTTCTAAAATTGAATTTTCTAATTCTATTTTATTTTTTATTCTATAAACAGTAGGTTTTATATGATTAACTAATCCTTCTAATAAAATAGTATCATCATTAAGATTAACTCCAGCAATTACACTAAATTGAATAATTATTTTTTTTATAAGAATATCTATTTCTATCCAATTATCTAAGGATGAGAATGATATTGAATAGCTATGACTTCCTAAAAGATAATCAGTAAATTTAATAATCTCATTTATATTAAATTTAATATTTTCTGATACTTCTAACAATGAAATAGCTTTATTAACAATTTCAAATTCTAAACTATGTTGGAAAAAATTACTATTTTGTGAATAACTTAAAGTTTTATTTTCTCTTACTCTTTCAATTACAATAACTGTATAGTTAAGTAGAGTAACATATGCCTCATCAGAAATAACTTTTCCCAACGAATTAATAATATAATTTATAAAAATTTTAATATTATTTAAATCAATTTTTTCAAAATATTTACTAATATATTTCTTTAAAAAATCAAATTTATAATTACTATTTTCTTGATTAAATCTAAATTGGTTAAGTAATTTAAGTTGAAATTTTCTGATATTTTCTTCTGAGCCAGATAATTTTAAACCTTTTTGCGGATTTAGAATAAGTTTTAATTCATAATTCTCCAATATTTTTTCATTATTTTTTAAAGTTATTTTAATAGTAGACCTACTTAAATTAAACTCTTCACAAATATTAGAAATATTTATATTTTCTTCAAAAGCAATTTTAATAAGAATTAATTCTTCTCTATATTGATTATAAAAGTTTTCATTATTATCAGAAGTATAGAATAAAAGTTTTTTAATATCTATTTTTGAATAATCAAGAAACCCTTTACTCTTTTTTTCAATCAGACTCAAATTAACTTTCTTTAAATAAAAATTAATATTTTCAATATCATATCTAATGCTTCTATCACTTACTTCTAATATTTGACTTAATTCTTTTATATTTATATCATCTTCTGATTTTAATAAAATTTCTAAAATTTTAATTTCTCTTTTATTAATTTTAATTACCTCCATTTTTCAAAAAAAGTTGAAAAAAAGTAACTGGTTAAAAATACTAAAATATATTTTTTATTTTATTAATATGTTTATTATAACATTAAAAGGCTTAAAATTGAACTATAAGCTTTAATATTTCAAAAAAATATGAAAAAAATAACAAAGTTACAAGTAAAAAAAACTATGATATTATTAAAAATATAAAATAACCAGTTTAAATATTTCAAAAAAAGGAGGAAAATATGAAGTTTGAAAATCTATTAAATGAAAATTTAATATTACTTGATTTAGATTTACAAAAGAAAGAAGAAATAATAGAAAAATTAGTAGAAAAATTATATGAAAATGAGGGTATTACTTCTAAAGAAAACTTTTTTAAAGCTGTAATGAAAAGAGAATCAATTTCCCCAACAGGATTAGAAGAAGGATTAGCAATACCTCATGGAAAAGATGAAAGTGTAATAAAACCTATGATAGCTGTTGCTAGATTAAAACATCCTATAAAAACTTGGGAATCTGTAGATGAAGATAATGAAGTTAATATGATATTTTTAATTGCAATCCCTAAAAAAGAAGAAGGAGATAGTCACATAGAAGTGTTAAGTAAATTAACAACTTCTTTTATGAAAGAAGGATTTATTACTAAATTACAAGAAGCCAAAACTAAAAAAGAAATGTTAGAAATAATATATTCTGTTGAAGATAATGAAAAAGAAGAAAAAATTGAATTATCAGAAGAAAGTAAATTTGTTATAGCTATAACTGCTTGTGCTACAGGAATAGCTCATACATATTTAGCTGCTGAAGCTTTAGAAAAAGCTGCTAGAGAACTAGGAATTAGAATCCATGTTGAAAAACAAGGAGCAAAAGGAATAGAAAATAGATTAACTAGAGAAATGATAGAAAAAGCTGAAGTTGTTATTTTTTCTACTGATGTTTCTGTGAAAGAAATAGAGAGATTTATTGGAAAAAAATACCTTCAAACAAGAGTGGCTGTTCCTTTAAAAGCTGGTAAAGAAGTTATAAATAAAGCTCTTGCTTCTCCAGACGGAATTGTAGAAGCTGTAGTTAATAAAAAAGAAGAAATAAAAAAAATTGAAGAAAAAATAATTAGTTTCTCAGAAATTAAAAGAGCATTTTTAACTGGTATATCTTATATGTTACCTCTAGTTGTTGCTGGAGCTGTTATTATGGGACTTGCTAGAATTGGAGCTTCTTTTTATGGAATTGGAGATATTTGGATGGCAAATTATGGTATATCTGATAATTTAATAATAAGATTTTTACACACTATAGATAGTCTTGGAGGAAAAACTTTAGGACTTATGTTACCTTTTATTGGAGGATATGTGGCTTTTGCTATTGGAGATAGAGTTGCCATTGCTCCTGGATTTGTTGGAGGAGTTTTAGCTAGTGAATTTAATAGTGGTTTTATAGGAGCTCTTATAGCTGGTATTATAGCTGGATATACAGTAAAAATAACCCTAAAAAAAATAAAACTTCCTAAATTTGCTTCTGGTATGACATCTATTTTTATCGCTCCTGTTTTAGGAGTTTTAATTACAGGACTTATTTTATTATATTTAATAGGTGACCCTGTTTCTGCAATAAATAAAGGACTTGAAGAATGGTTAAAAGGAATGAGTGGCTCAAATAAAGTTCTTCTTGCTGCCATTGTAGGAGGAATGATGGGATTTGATTTAGGAGGTCCTGTTAATAAAGCTGCTTTAACAACAGCTTTAGCTTTAGTAGTTTCTGGAATTACTACTCCAAATACTGCTGCTATGATAGGAATTGTTGTTCCACCATTAGGTTTAGGATTAGCTACCATTATTGGTAAGAAAAAATACAATAAATCTTTACAAGAAGCTGGAAAATCTGCAATTTTAATGGGACTTGTTGGAGTAACAGAAGGAGCTATTCCTTTTGCTATAGAATCTCCATTTCTTGTAATTACAACTACTGTTTTAGGTTCTAGTCTTTCAGCAGCAATGGCAGTATTTTTAGGAGTTGATAATCCTCTTCCAATTTCTGGATTTTATGGTTGGTTTGCAGTTTATAAGTGGCATCTTTATATTTTATCTATCTTTGTAGGAGCTCTTTTTATAGCTATTGTTAATATTCTAATTAGAAAAAATATCTCAGAAGAGGTGGTAAAATAATATGAGTTTTAAAAATAAAGTTGTTTATCAAATTTATCCAAAATCTTTTTACGATTCTAATAATGATGGAATTGGAGATTTAAAAGGTATTACTAAAAAACTAAAATATTTAAATTTTTTAGGAATTGATTACATTTGGATAACTCCATTTTTCGTTTCACCTCAAAGGGATAATGGTTATGATGTAGCTGATTATTATAATATTGACCCTCTTTATGGAACTATGGAAGATTTAGATGAATTAATCTTAGAAGCTTCAAAATATGGAATTAAATTAATGCTCGACATGGTTTTTAATCATACTTCTACAGAACATATTTGGTTTAAACAAGCAATTCAAGGAAATAAAAAATATCAAAATTATTATTTTTTTAAAAAGTCTATTGATAATAAACTTCCTACAAATTGGGTTTCTAAATTTGGAGGAAATACTTGGGAATATTGTAAAGAACTTGATATGTATTATTTACATCTTTTTGATAAAACACAAGCCGACTTAAATTGGGAAAATCCTGAGGTTAGAAAAGAAATGACAAAAATTGTAAATTTTTGGATAAATAAAGGTATTGAAGGATTTAGATTTGATGTAGTTAATTTAATTTCAAAGCCTCAAATTTTTAAAGATGATTTCATTGGAGATGGAAGAAGATTTTATACTGATGGACCTAATATTCATTCTTATTTAAAAGAATTGAATAAAAATTCTTTTGGAAAATTAAAAAATATAGTTACAGTTGGAGAAATGTCATCAACAACTATAGAAAATTGTTATAAATATTCTGGAGAAAAAGAAAATGAATTATCTATGGTATTTAGCTTTCATCATTTAAAAATTGATTATAAAAACAAAAATAAATGGGAACTTCAAGAAGCAGACTTTGAAGAACTAAAAGAAATTCTTAATACTTGGCAATTAGGAATGCAAAAAAATAATGCTTGGAATGCTCTCTTCTGGTGTAATCATGACCAACCAAGAATAGTTTCTAGATTAGGTGACGATAAAATTTATTGGAAAAAATCAGCAAAAATGTTAGCTACTATGATACATTGTTTAAGAGGAACTCCTTATATTTATCAAGGTGAAGAAATAGGAATGACTAATACTTATTTTGAGACTATAAATGATTTCAAAGATATTGAATCTTTAAATTATTATGATATTTTTCTAAAAGAAGGAAAATCTCCAGAAGAAGCATTAAAAATTATTCAAGAAAGGTCACGTGATAATGGAAGAACTCCTATGCAATGGAATAATAAAAATTTTGGCGGGTTCAGTAATATAATTCCTTGGATAAATCCAATTAAAAATTTTAAACAAATAAATGTTGAAAATCAAATAAATGATTGTGATAGTATTTTACATTATTATAAAAAATTAATTCAACTAAGAAAAAATTATCTTCCTATTAGTGAAGGAGAATTTATTCCAGTTATAACAGAAAAAGATATTTATATTTATAAAAGAAAATATAATTCTGAAGAAATATTAGTTATTTTAAATTATAAAAATAAAAAAGAGATAACTTTACCTAAAGAAGAAATTGAAAAAAATTATTCTTGTATACTTTCTAATAATAATATTATAAAGCTTACTTCTAAATTAACTTTAGAACCTTTTGATACTTTTGTTTTTTATAAAAAATAAGATAAAAAAATTCTTTCTTTTATCAATTAAAATTGATAAAAATTTAGTTAATATAAGTGTTATAAATTGATAATTTTTAATCATTAATTTATGACACTTTTTTTTTATTGTCTGAAATAAAATTTTATTAATTTTTCTTTTTTATTTATTTTTTACTAATTTGAAAATCTCCTTATTTTTTTAAAAAGAAAAAAAGCTGAAAGGATTAATAATCCTTTCAGCAATTTTTTCAATTTAAAGCCATTTAAATTTATAATAGCTCTTCTTTTTCTACTACTTTCTAAGTTCTTTGATTCTTGCTTTTTTACCAGAAAGTCCTCTTAAGTAGTAAAGTTTAGATCTTCTTACTCTTCCTACTTTAACAACTTCTATTTTATCTATCATTGGAGAGTTTAAAGGTATTATTCTTTCTACTCCAATTCCGTCTACTACTTTTCTTACTGTACAAGATTTAGCAATTCCAGAACCAGCTACTCTGATTACAGTTCCTTGGAATAATTGTACTCTTTCTTTGTTTCCTTCTACAACTTTGTAGTAAACTCCTACTGTATCTCCTGCTTTAAATTGAGGGATATCAGTTCTTAGATAATTTTGCTCAACAAGAGCGATTAATTTTTCTTTCATTTATAAATCCTCCCTTTAGATATTCATAATAATTTTTATAATTTTCAGCGGAATATCTAGTTATTAACTTTGTTATTTTATCATAAAAAACCAAATTTGTCAATACACAAGACTCTTTATTTTTATCTATATATTCCTTTTATTTCCATATATTTTTTTCTTTATAATATCTTATAGCTCCTTCATGAAAGGGTATTTCTACATTTTTTGAATAATTTTCTAATGAAACATTTCTTTTTACTGAGATATGAGTTTCTTTAATTCTATCTAAATTTTCAAAAAAAGCTTTTGTTATATCATAAACCACATCTTCAGATAAATTCCCATCAACTAATAATAAATTTTGTACAGCAACAGTTTTTACTGATTTATCAATATTATAATCATTTTTAGAAATAATTCCTCTAAAGAAAAAAGGCCATTTTTTCTTTAGATTTTTATATCCCTCATCACTAATTTCAACAAAACTTATAGGAACTTCATTAGCTAAATTATAGATTATTTCATTAGGTATTGTATTTGTCAAAAAAATTGCATCTAAAAGATTACTTTTTAATTGTTCTATAATTTCACCAGGAGTTGAATATATTATATCACTATCCTTATAATTCATATTATGAATTTCATATAATAATCTTGCATTTAATTCTACTCCAGAGTTATATATTCCAATTCCTATTCTCTTCCCTTTTAAATCTTCAAAAGTTTTTATTCCTGAATCTCTCAAAGTTACTATTTGAGTAAAATTTGGATGTAATCCTGTAATACATTTCAAATTTTTCATAGGACCCTTTATTTTATAAGCACCTACTCCATTATATGCTTGATGGACAGAGTCCGACATAGATATAGCCATCTCCACTTTTTTAAAATATAAAAAATCTATATTTTCTCCAGAACCAGCTGTAGATTGAGCAGAAGAATTATACCCTGCTTCTTTTATAACCTCTGCAATTACAACTCCTGTTGGATAAAAAACTCCATCAATTGGTCCTGTTCCAATACTTATAAAAGGTTTCTTTTCTTCACTATATCCAATTAAATTAAATATTAAAATTAATATACCTATTATCAATTTTTTATTATAAATTATATTCATTTATTTTATTCCTTAATCCTCTTTCACTAATTCCAAGCATATCAGCAGTTTTTTTTCTATGTCCATTATTTTTCTTTAAAACAACTTCAATTAAAAGTTTTTCTACTTCTTTTAAGGTCATTGCTGTTAAATCTTTTCCTTCTATTGTATATCCCTTATCTTTATTAAATCTTTCTATAAAATTACTAGGTAATGAATCTTTTTCTATAACTTCCTTTTGAGTCAATAAAACTCCACATTCTATAATATTTGATAGTTCTCTTACATTCCCTGGATAATCATATTCTAATAAGAGTTTTTCTACTTCTTTACTTATTCCTTTAACATTTTTTGACATTTCTTTATTAGAAATATTTATAAAATGATTAAATAAAAGTGGTAAATCTTCTTTTCTATCTTTTAATGGAGGAATTTTTAATTCTATAACATTTAATCTAAAATATAAATCCTTTCTAAAAGTTCCCTCTTCTACCATTTTTCTTAAATCTTTATTTGTAGCAGCTATAATTCTAACATCTATATCTATTGGTTCATTTGCTCCTAAAGGAATAAAACTTTTTTCTTGAATAACTCTTAATAATTTTGATTGAAGATTAAGACTCATATCTCCTATTTCATCTAAGAAAATTGTTCCTTTATTAGCATATTGAAATTTTCCAATTTTATCAGATATAGCATTTGTAAAAGTTCCTTTTTTATGTCCAAAAAATTCTTCTTCTAATAACCCTTCTGGTATAGCAGCACAGTTTACCTCTACAAATTTATTATTTTTTCTCTTTCCAGAAAAATGAATAGCCCTAGCTACTAACTCTTTCCCTGTTCCACTTTCTCCTGTAATCATAACACTAGTTTCTACATCTTTTAATTTTTCAATTAAATTAAAGATTTTTTTCATTCCTTCACTTTTTCCAATTATTCCCCCATATTGATATTTATTTTGTAATTCTTTATTAAGATATTGAATCTCTTCTGTCATTCCTTGATATTCTAGAGCTTTCCCTATAACTATATACAATTCTTCTAAATTCATTGGTTTTGTTAAATATGTATAAGCCCCTTTTTTCATTGCCTCAACAGAAGATAATATAGACCCATAAGCTGTCATAACTATTACTATAACTTCTTTATTTATTTCTTTTATTCTTCCTAAAACTTCTAATCCATCTACATCTCCAATTTTTAAATCTAACAGAACTAAATTTATATTTTTATTTTTTATAATTTCTAATCCTTCATCTGGATTTAATGTAGAATATACTTTATATTTATCTTCTAAAGCAAAAGTTAAAGAAGAACAAATTCCTATTTCATCATCTATTATAAGTATATTTTTCAATTCATCACCTCAAAAACAATTGTAAATTTTGAATATTTTTCCTTTTTACTTTCAACATATAGTTGTCCATTATTTTTTTCTATTAATTGTTTAGATAAAGATAAACCTAATCCTGTCCCTTTACTTTTAGTTGTATAGAAAACTTCAAAAATATTTACTAATTCTTCTTTTGTCATTCCTATTCCTTCATCTAAAATTTCTATGATAACATAATTTTCTGCTATATAACCACTAATTTTTATTTTTAATTCCTCTTCTAATTTCAATTTTTCTCTTTTTTCTTTAATAGCATCAATAGCATTTAAAAGTAAATTTATTATAACTTGCTTTATTTGTCCTGCATCACCTTTAGTTGTAAGTTTATCCAATACATTTAATTCTAATTTTATTTTATTTTTATTCAAAGTAGGTTTCAATAAAATAATTGAAGAATTTATAATTTCATATATATTTATAATATTTATTAGATTCTGTTTTGGTCTTACATAATCTATTAAATTCTCTATTAATTTATTTACTCTCTCTACCTCTTTAGGAACTATAGTCACTAATTGCTCTCTGAATTTTTCATTATCTTTCTTAAGAGGAAGTAATTCTATATAAGTTTTTATTGCAGTCATTGGATTTCTTATTTCATGAGCTATTCCTGCTATTATAGTAGTTATAGCTGCATCTTTTTCTTTTCTCATTATTTTATCTTTATATCTTTTTTCTTCTGTAAATTCTTCCATTGTTAAAAAAACACCAATATTATTTTTTTGATAATCTAATAAAGGATACAAAGTATATCTATAATATTCTTCTTTCTCTTTATTTGATACTTTTATTTCCCTAGTGATATGAGCTTTATTTTTAAATATAGTTTCTTCAAAAATCCCATTTCCTAATATTTTTTCCATTATTGGATAATTATAAAAAGTTTTTCCTTTAAAATCACCATTAGGACAAAATAAATTAATAGCATTTTTATTCATAAAAGTTATTCTTTTATATCTATCTAAAATAGTTATGCATCTAGGACTACTTTCACAAATTATACTATTTAACTCATTATTGTTTCTAATTTCTATAATTTTTTTCTCTAATTCTTCATTACTTTTTCTAAGTTCAGAAGTTTTTTCTTTTACTACTTTTTTTAATTGAAAATTTAAAAAAGAAATTATTAGTAAAATAAATACTAAAAAAATAACTACTATTGATATAGTTTTTAATTTTTTTAACATTTCTTTTTCTCTTTCTAATTCAGCTTCTTTATTCCATTTTAAAAATAATTTTTCATATTCACCATTTATTTTTAAATTTTTAATCTCTTCATTTAATACTTTTAAAAGTTTTTCATTTATATATGAAACTCCAATATAATAACTTACAGGAGCTGTATAACTATTAACTATCTCATATTTACTTTTAAATTCATCAGTTAAAAGCATATACTCTGCAATTTCCTTAACTCCAATTATAAAATCCGCTCTATTTAATTTTAAAAGTTCATAAAGAGATTTTTGGTCAAAAACAATATTAAAATTTATTTTTTTCATTGTTTTTAAATAATTGTATTCTGAAGAATCTTTTTCTACTCCAACTAAAAAATTAGAGTTTCCAAATCCTTCTTTTAATTTTTTTATTTTATTTTTAGGTGCAACTATACAAACAGTATAATCACCTATACTTTCTGTATGTCTATATCTATTTTCTAATTCTTTTTCAAATCTAATTCCTAAAATAAGGTCTACTTCTCTTTTTTTTAATTTTTCTAAAGATTTATTTTTATCCATTTGAATAAATTTAAAATCTATATTACATTTTTCTCCTATTAAATTCAATAAATCTATATTAAATCCTTTTATTTCTCCATCTTCTATAAATTGTAAAGGTGGCTGTTTTCCCTCTACAGCCACAATATATTTTTCTTTTTCTTGATTATCTTCTTTTTCTATCAAAACTGCATTTATCAAAATAGAATAAAAAAAGAAAATAAAAATTATTGTTTTTTTCATTATTTTTCCCCTAAAATTAATTATCTAATTAGTTCATTATATAATATAGTATAATTTTTGTCAAAATTATAAAAAGGGAATTAAAAAATTCCCTTTTTAATACTATTTTTTATATTCTGGAGCTACCTCTTCTATAAATTTTTCAAAAACATCAGATGCAATTTCTACAGTTTTCCAACATCTTTCTTTTTCTGTTTTATATCTTATTTTCAATTCATCACACACACTTGTTTCTAATTCTTTTTCATAATCTTCTATTAATTTTGTACATACTTGATGAAATGGTTCTTTCTCCATATGTACCATAACTCCTAATATAGCCAACGCTCCTGTTAAAGCTCCACAAGTTCTACCACAACCCATTCCACCACCAAAAGCTGTTACGACTTCTCTCATTTTTTCATTTAATCCTAAATTATAATACTCATTACTTGCTAAAAATATACTCTCAGCACAATTATATGATTTTTCTAAATAATATTTTTTTGCTATATCTTTTAACATATTTCCTCCCTATTTTTTATAAATTATAACATATTTTTATAAAATAGAAAAAAATATCTAAAAAATTATATTTTAACAAATTATTTTTATAAAAAAATAATTTAACTTATTAAAAAATATAGAAAATTTTTTAATTAATTTTTATTTCTAATATAAAAAAGGTTATTGTAAAATTCTACAATAACCTAAAAATTTACTTACTCTTTATTTTTTCTTCTTTCTTCATAATCTTTTAATGAAGCTATTGCTTGGTTGGATAATGGAATTATAGCTATCATATTAAATACTGTCATTAACGCTACTCCTAAATCTCCCAAATCCCAAACCCAATTATATTGAGCTATTCCTCCAAAGAATAACATTAATAATCCTACTAATTTATAAGCATGTTGAGCCCACCACTTGTCTCCAAATAAAAATGCTAATATTCCTCTTGAATAAAACATAACTCCTAAGAAAGTACTAAAACTAAATAAAAATAAGATTACAGCTATAAATATAACTCCAATTTCTCCTATATGATAATTCATAGCAGTTTGTAATAAATCCATTCCCATTAAACCTTTTGTTAAATCACTAGGGGCTAACAAAATTATAAAAGCTGAACAACTACAAATAAATAATGTATCAATAAATACACCAAAAGCTTGAATCAATCCTTGTTTTGAAGGATGAGAAACATGGGCTGCTGCTGCAGCATTAGGAGCTGAACCTGAACCAGCTTCATTAGAAAATAATCCTCTTTTTACTCCATTCATTATTACTGCACCAAATCCTCCAGAGACAACTTGCTTAATTCCAAAAGCTTCTTCAAATATTTGTACAAACATACTTGGTAACGAACCAATATTTTTTAACATAATAAATATTGTGATTAAAAGATATAAACATGCCATTACTGGAACTATTTTATCTAAGATATTTACTACTGTATTTTTCTTAAAAATAATAATACCAGAAATAATTACTAAAGCTATTGTCGTTTTTAATGGTGGAATTGAAAAAGCATTTACAAATGATTGTGACACTGAATTAGCGACTATTTGACTTATCCCAGCCCAACAAATTAAAGCTGATATTGAAAATAAAATTGCCACTGTTTTAAATCCACAAGATTGTCTATAGTGAGTTCCATACTTTGTTGAAGCTACATCTGATTCATCAAGATTTTTTTCTATACATATATCATCTTCTCTTACTTCTGTCATTAATCTCATTCTACTGATATAATAAGATGGTCCACCTCTAAATCCCCCATATAATGGGTCTTTTTCTTTATATATTTGTGCCAAAGTAGATTCTATAAAAGATGTAGCAGCTCCAAACAAAGCTACTATCCACATCCAAAATACAGCTCCAGCTCCTCCAAAAGAAACAGCAGCTGCTACACCAGCTAAATTACCCATTCCAACTCTTGTAGCTGTAGCTACTATTAAAGCTTGTAAACCAGAAATTGCTTTTTCTTCATTAGATTCTTTAGGCTCTAAAGTAACTCTTATCATTTCAGGAAATAATCTAAATGGTAAAAACTTAGTTCTTATCGTAAACATTATTCCTACTGGTAATAAAATTAATACCATTATACTTAATCCTATTTTAGTATTTCCAATATTAACTGTAAAAAGGTCTCCCCATAGAAGATTGTTTAACCCTCTTACAATAGCAACTATAAAATTTTCTATAATTTCCATCTTCTCCCCCAAAAACTTATTTTTTTAATGAATTTATTATAGAATAATTTTATTTATATGTCAACATTTTTTTTTAAACATTTTTTATTTTTTTGTTTTTTTTATTTTATAACACTAAAATAAAAATAAGTTTTTATTACATACTTTTGTAACAAAAACTTATTTTTCTACTTTTATAATTTTACAATATTTATTGGAGTTCCTTTTAAATAATTAACTACATTATCAAAAGTTATTTCGGCTCTTATTTTCATTGATTCATGTGAAGCAAAAGCCACATGTGGAGTTAAAATTGTATTTTTTGCATTTAGTAAAGGATAATCTGATGGAATAGGTGGTTCCATATCAAATACGTCTATTCCAGCTCCAGCTATTTTTTCTTCATTTAATATTTCAGCTAAAGCTTTATTATCTACTACTCCACCTCTAGCACAATTTATTAATACACTTGTTTCTTTCATCAATTCTAATCTTTCTCTTGAAATAAATCCTTTTGTAGTTTCATCTAAAGGAAGATGAAGAGAAACTATATCTGAATTTTTCATCAACTCATCTATTTCAACATATTTCATACCTAATTTTTTAGCTTCTTCATTTTCTACTACATCATAACCTAATAAAGTAGCTCCCATACACTTAAATAAATTAGCTGTCATTGTTCCAATTCTTCCTGTTCCTACAATTCCAACAGTTTTTCCTTTTATTTCTCCACCAATAAGTCCAGCTATAGTTCCACCTTTTCTTATAACTGAATTACATTTATTTATATTTCTCATTAAATCTAGTGTTAATCCGATTACTAATTCAGCCACAGCATTATTAGCATAACCAGCGGCATTACATACAGTTATATTTTTTTCTTTGGCTAATTTTCCCACATGGTCAAATCCTGTAAAAGCTATTGAAATCATTTTTAAATTAGGAGCAGTTTCAATAACTTCATTAGGTAATGGATTATTAGCTATCATTAAAATATCAGCATCAGAAACTCTTTTTTTCATCTCTTCTATATCTGTTGTTTTTGTATCATAATAAATAAATTCATGACCCATATTTATTATTTCTTCACTTAACTTATCTATTACTTCTTTTGGTACAACTAATGGTTCTATTAATTTTACTTTCATATCTCCTCCTATTTCATTAAAAAGCAGGTCTTAAAAGACCTGCAAAATTGTTTTTTATTATTCTATTGCTGGCTCAACATGAGCATAGTTTCCATCTCTTTTTTTGTAAACAACATTCATTTGTTGTGTTTCTTCATTATTAAAGATATAGAAATCTTTTCCTAAAGTTTCCATTTGAAGAATTGCTTCATCTAATGTCATAGGTTTTGATTCCATAGAAACTTTTACTATTTGTTTAGTTGCTTCTGTTGAAACTGTATTAGTTGCTAAATCAAACTTAAATACTCTTTGAGAAACAACATCATTATTATCTCTTAATTTTTCTTTATATTTTCTTATTTGTCCTTCTAATATACTTGTTGCTTTATCTATAGCTACATAAAGGTCTCCTTCTGTTGAAACTGCTTTTAATACTGTTCCATTTATATGAGCTCTCATTTCAGCAGTATGTGAAGGTCCTTTTTTTAATTTTACAGCTGATAATGTAACTACAATTTCACTAATACGGTCGAAAAATTTATCTAACTTTTCTACTCTTTTTACTGCATAATCATTAATAGGGTCTGTAACAACTAAATGTCTTCCGTTTATAGATATTTTCATAAACACCACTCCTTCTAGTACCTCTAGTATAATCTTGATGTACCATTTTTATAACTCTCTCCCTCTTCTAGAGAAGTTATTTATAACCTTTAGACGGATTTTTTGTTTTTTTTGTTTAATTTTCTAAAAATAATTTACCATTTTTTACAGAATAACTTTTATCCGTTATATTTGCCAATTCTCTAGAGTGAGTTACAACAATTATTGTCTGTTTATTTTCCTTATTTATCTTCTTTAAAAGATTGTGAATTTCATTACTTGTTTCCTCATCTAAATTTCCTGTAGGCTCATCAGCTAAAATTATTTTTGGATTATTTATTAAAGCTCTAGCTATGGCAACTCTTTGTTTTTCTCCACCAGATAACTGATTTGGTTTATGATGATACCTTTCTCCTAAACCAACCTTATTCAAAATATCTTTAGCTTTTTTTTCTATATTTTTTTTATCACTATAATTTGTAAGTAAAGCTGGTAACATTACATTTTCTAAAGCTGTAAACTCTGGTAAAAGATAATGAAATTGGAAAACAAAACCAATATCTTTATTTTTTAATATATCTATTTTTTTATGATTTCCTCTATCTATCTTCTCTCCACATATATAAATTTCTCCACTATTGATAGTGTCTAAAAGTCCTATTACATTTAAAAGAGTAGATTTTCCAGAACCTGATTTTCCCACAATAGATATAAATTCTCCCTCTTCAATCGTTAAATTTAAATCTTTTAATATATGTAAAGTCTCACTAACTCCTTTGTATTCTTTATAAATATTTTTTAATTCTAGTATATTACTCATATCTCAATGCCTCCATTGTTTCCATTTTTCCTGCTCTATAAGCTGGGAATATACTTGATAAAAATATTACTATAAAGTTTATAAATACTATTATAAAAATTTCTTTTGCTGATATTTCTATAGGTACTTTACTTAAATAATAAATACTTGTTATCCCTGCTATTGAGTAATTTTTTATATACCATAAAATTCCTAAAGAAAGTATTACTCCTATAAAAATTCCTATAACTCCTAAAAGCATTCCCTCTATTAAAAATATTTTCATTATATTTTTTTTCGTAAATCCCATAGCTCTCATTATTCCAATATCTTTTATTTTTTCTCTAACCAACATATTCATTATGACCCAAACAACAAATCCAGCTATAACAACTATTAAAGAAAATACAATTATCATTACAGTTTTCTCCAAAGCTAAAGCAGATAATAAATTTTTATTCTGAGAACCCCAAGTTCTATTAAATACTCCAAATTTTTCAAATAACTCGTTAGAAATTTTTTCAGCTTCATAAGGATTATAAAGAGTTATTTCTAAATTTGTAATTCTATCCTCCATATACATCATATATTGAGCTGTTTCTAAAGGAATAATCACCATATTTATATCATATTCATAATAACCACTTTCAAAAACTCCAGCTATTTCAAAAGGTAACTCTTGATTTTCTGCTGATACTACAGTAATTTTATTTCCAATTTTTGCTCCAAGTTGTTTATATAATTCATTTCCTATATAAATTCCATTTTTCTTTTGATAATCCATTTTTCCAGCAACTATCTTTTTATCTAATTCAATAGCTTCCTGAGCTTTTTTTATATCAAATCCTTCTATTTTTACTCCTGAAATATAATCTCCATAAATACCTTTATATTTAATAAGTCCTTGAGTAGAAATTTTTGGTAAAACTCCCTTTACTTCTGGAATTTTTCTTATTTCTTTTTCTAATTTTTCATATTCTTTTTTATCATTTACATCATAAACACTAACATGACTGCTAAGAGATAAAATACTATCAATCATATTTTTATCAAGTCCATTAGAAATACCAATAGAAACTATTAATACAGTAATTCCTATCATTATTCCTATAATTCCTATGATACTTTGTTTCTTTTTTTCTAGTATATGTTTTTTTGCTATAAAGAATTCAAACATTTATTCTCCTTTAAAATTTATATATATTTTTCCAAATCTTCATCTAATTCTGAAAACCAATCTTGTAATTTTATTTTTGCTTTATTTTTTACATCTTCATCAATATATTGATTTAATTTTTTTATTACTATTGTCAAAGCTGCAATATCATCAACAAATCCAATTCCTAAAAGTAAATCTGGTATTAAATCTATAGGTGCTATTAAATAACCTAGAGCTCCAACTATTAAAGCTTTATCTTGGATAGAAATATCATCTCTTTGTAAAATATAATACAATATAAGAGCATAATAAATTCCTTTAACTCCTATTTTAGTAGCAAATTTTTTAATTTTTTCCCAGAAATTATCTTCTTCAAAAAATTTTCTATATTCATCATTATTAAAATTATCTTCTGTTAATTTATCTTCTTCAAATTTTCCTTCTAATATTTCATATTCTTTTTCTTTATTTATTTCCATAATCTTCCTCCTATTTTTATTTTATTATACAAATTTTTTTTAATTTTTAAAAGGTATAATTTTTATGATATAATATTAAAAAAATTTAGGAGGATAGAGTATTACATTTTATAAATTCATTTTTATAACAATACTCTTAAAAATTATGGAAAATTTAACTAATAAAAAAATTAATGAAATAAGAAATTTAATGAAAAAAAGTCAAATAGACTTTTTTATTTTACCACTTTCAGATTATCACAATAGTGAGTATCCTTGTGATTATTTTAAAGCTCTAAAATTTATATCAGGCTTCACAGGCTCTAATGGAACTCTTTTAATTTCTCAAAAGGAATCTTTTCTTTGGACTGATGGAAGATATTTTAGCCAATGTAAAAAAGAATTAAAAGGTAGTGAAATAAAATTAATGAAAATGGCTGTTACAGGTTATCCATCTCTTTTAGAATTTATTGAAAAAAATATTTCAATAAATCAAATCTTAGGTTTTGATGGAAGATTATTTTCATATGATACTTATTCAAAAATATCTAAAATTTCTAAAAAAAATACTTTTAAAATAAAAAACAATATAGATTTTATTGATGAAATATGGAAAGATAGACCAACTCTTCCAAAGGAAAAAGCATACATTTTAGAAGAAATTTACACAGGAATATCTTTTTCTAAAAAATTAGAATTAGTAAGAGAAAGTATGAAAAAAAATAATACTACTGTTTATATTTTATCTTCATTAGAAGATATTGCTTGGTTATTTAATTTAAGAGGAAATGATATTAAATATAATCCTTTTATTTTATCTTATTCAGTAATAACTTTAGATAAAGTTTTACTTTTTGTTGATATTTCAAAAATTGATGCTAAAGTAGAAAATTACTTAAATAAAAATTTAGTAGAAATATTTGATTATTTTGAAATATATAATTATATAAAAAAGATTCCTATTGATGAAAGTATTTTAATAGATTATCAAAATACAAATAGTTTTATTATTGAAGGTATAAATAAAAATATAAAAGTTATAAATAAAGAAAATCCTACAATACTACTAAAAGCAATAAAAAATGAAATTGAAATAAATAATACAATAAAAGCTCATATAAAAGATGGAGTTGCTTTAACTAAATTTATGTATTGGTTAAAAAATATAAAAGATGAAAAAATTTCAGAACTTGATATAGTTGAAAAAATAGAAGAGTTTAGAAAAAAAGATAACAGTTATCTTGGAAATAATTTTAGTACTATTGCTGCCTTTGGAAAAAATTCTCCTATGATGCACTATTTACCAAGTGAAAATTCTTATTCAAATATAGAAAAAGGAAATTTTTTACTTGTAGATACAGGAGGACATTATTTATTTGGAAGTACTGATACCACTAGAACTTTTGCAATAGGTGAAGTTACTCAAGAAATGAAAAAACATTATACTTATGTTTTAAAAAGTTTAATTTCTCTTTCTAAAGCAAAATTTCCTGAAGGGACTCTTTGTGGAAACTTAGATGCTATTGCTAGAAATATTATTTGGGATTTAACCCTTGATTATAGATGTGCTACAGGTCACGGGGTTGGGTATGTAGGAAGTGTTCATGAAGGACCTAATATTTTAAGAGGAACTAGTCAAGTTCCTATAAAAAAATCTATGATAACAACTGTGGAACCAGGAATATATTTAGAAAATCAATATGGTATTCGTCTTGAAAATGAAATTTTAACAAAAGAATTCTGTAAAAATGAGTACGGAACTTTCCTAAATTTTGAAACTATCACTTTTGTTCCTTTTGATTTTGAAGCTATTGATTTAGATTATTTGACTAGAGATGAAATAGAATGGTTAAATTCTTTTAATAGTCATATTTTTAAAACATTAAGACCTTTTTTAGAAGAAAAAGAAGTTTTTTGGTTAGAAAATTTTACTAAAAAAATTTAATTTTTTTATAATAAAACACTTGAAATTTAAAAAAAATATAGTATAATATTTACTGAATGTTATTTTTAAAAATCAAAATAAAAAGGAGAAAAAATTTAAAACAAAATGGAATTGTTAACGTTTTTGGAAAACAACGATATTGAAAACTTTGAGGAAAATTTAAGCATTATTACTGTAGAAGAAAAAAATTCAAAAGGATTTACTATTCTTCATTTAGCTGTTGAAGAGGGAAAATATGAATTTGTAGATGCTCTTATGTATCATGGAGCTGACCCTAATGTTGAAAATAAAAATCATGAAACTCCATTACATATTGCAGCTAAAAAAGATTTCCACAAAATTTTCAAATTACTTTGGGAATATGGAGCTGACCTTGGTCAAGAAGATTATAAAGGAAGAACTCCTAAAGATATAGCTTTAGAAAATTCTAGTAAAAAAGTTTTAAAAGAAATTGAAGAAATAGAAGAAGATTAAAAAATTTGGTGTTGGATTAATCCAACACCTTTTTATTATCTTCTAAAATTTTATCAGGTATTAAATTTTCTAATTTTCCATTATAAGATGGTAAAGTTTTGATATCTATATCCCCTTTGAAAATATTTTCTTTTATATTTTCAGAAGTTTTATCTTGTAATAGATAATATAACTCTCTTTCGTTTTTATAATTTATTAAATTGTATTCATTAGAAGCATTCCATATTAAATATTCCTCTATTCCTAAATCTTCTAGTGCTTTTATCTGCTCATTAATTTCAAAGTCAGTATAAGTATTATGATTTTTTCTCCATTTTGCTGAAAAACCTTGTATCCATGGTCTTATAATTGCTGGATTATCAATCTTAGAATTTCTTTCTATTGAATCTTTTGTAGTTTCATAAACTATTTTATAAGGATTAAAATCTGGAGTATCTACTCCATAAGAATTATTTGCATAATGACTAGGATACATCATAGGAGAAATATAATCAGAATAACCACTTATAGCTTCCCAATATTGTCCAAGCCCCATATCATCTTTAAAAGTTCCAACTTGTCCAAAGACATCTATATTTAAACAAATATTTTTTTCTTCTGTAGTTTCATAAATCTTTTTTATAAATTCTTGAATTATTTTAGGTTTTGCTAATTCTTTTTCTTCAATATTTATTTCAGGAAATCTTATATAATCAAGTTGAATTTCATCAATTCCTAATTTTATTCCCTCTTCACATAAAAATCTTATATATTCTAAAAATTTTTCACTTTGAGGAGAAACCCATAACTCTTTATTTTTATCTAATTTTATTTTTTCATTTGAAAAAGATTTTGAATAAACTTCATCTTTAAAAACTACTATTCTACCTATCAAATATATATTATTTTCTTTTAATTTTTTTATAATTTCTTCTGGATTTTTTAGATAATATTTTTTTCTAGCATTAGGATTTAAAATTTCTAATTTCTCTCCCATATCCCATAAAATTTTTCCACTTTCATCTTTTATATCTATAACAAAAGTATTTATATCTGTATATTTAGTCAATTCTATAAGCTTATTTAATTTTTCTCTATTTCTTAAAGAATAAGAATTTACATAAATTCCTCTTACATCATTTTTAAAATGTTTATCTGAAATATTTTTTTCTGGGAATTTATCAATTTGTAAATTTTCCCATTTTTCTAAATAATTTTCCTGTCTATCAAAAGATATATTTTTTTTATCAATCCAACCAACTTTTATATTAAAATCTTTGTAATATATAATTTGAACCTTGTTATTTTTTTCTCTTATTACTTTTACTAATAAATTTTTATCAATATCATCAATTTTATTTTTATCATTATATCTTTCACTTACAGGAACTTTATAATTTGTTACATAATATAAGTAATCTACTTTTAGCATATTTAAAGGAATTAAAATAGTTATTATGTATATAATTATCAAGTTTATCATTTTATTCCTCCTTTAAAATATTTATTTTATTTGACAGTAAAATATAAAAAAAGTTTAGATTCACTTTTAGAAAATTATGTTATAATTAATAAATACTATATTTTAAAAAAGAGGGATTTTATGATTAAAAGATTTTTAAGTTATTACAAACCATTTAAAAAAATTTTTATTTTAGATATGTTAGCTTCTTTTTTAATTGCTTGTTTAGGTATGCTTTATCCTATAACTACAAGAGTAATGTTAAATAATTTAATTCCAAATAAAAATTATAAAATGATTTATATATTTGGATTTATTTTACTTGTAACTTATGTTATAAGAATGTTACTTAGATATTTTGTTCAATACTATGGACATATTATGGGTGTAAAAATGCAAGCTCAAATGAGAAGTGAAATGTTTAAAAAAATTCAAAAATTACCATACTCTTATTATGATAACCATGAAACAGGAAAAATTATGTCCAGAATGACAAATGATTTAATGGATATTAGCGAATTAGCTCATCATGCTCCTGAAAACTTTTTTATTTTTGGAATTATGATTGTGGGTTCTTTTATCTATTTACTAACTATTGAAAAAACTCTTACTCTTATTATTTTTACTTGTGTTCCTGTAATGATAATAGTTTCTGCCACTTTTAAAAATAGAATGAGAGATGCTTTTATGGAAAGTAGAAAAAGTATTGCTGTTATTAATGCTTCCCTAGAAAGTAGTATTTCTGGAATAAGAGTTACAAAGGCTTTTAACAACTCAGAGATTGAACAAGAAAAATTTGAAATTGGAAATAGTGAATTTGTAGAAGCTAGAAGAAAAGCTTACAAAGCTATGGGACAATTTTTTTCATCTACTACTTTTATAACAGATTTTTTCAATGTTATTGTACTTATAGCTGGTGGGATTTTTCTTTTTCAAAATAAAATAAGCTCTGGAGATTATGCAACTTTTATTATATCTGTAAATCTTTTTATAACTCCTCTTACAAAACTTATTGATTTTACAGAACAATACCAAAATGGTATTACAGGATTTAAAAGATTTTTAGAAATTATGGATGAAACTCCTGAAAAAAATCCTGAAAATCCTATTGAATTAAAAAATGTAGTTGGAAATATAGAGTTTAAAAATGTTTCTTTTTCTTATAACGACTCTAAACAAATATTAAAAAATCTTTCTTTCTCTATTCCTGCTGGTAAAAAAATTGCCTTAGTTGGACCTAGTGGAGAGGGTAAAACTACCATCTGCCATTTAATACCTAAATTTTATAAAATAAATTCTGGAGAAATCACTATAGATGGAATTGATATTAATAAAATCAGTTTAGAATCCTTAAGAAGTCATATAGGAATTGTTCAACAAGATGTGTATCTTTTTGGTGGAACTATAAAAGAAAATATTCTTTATGGAAATCCTAAAGCTACTGATGAAGAAATTTATGAAGCTGCTAAAAAGTCTAATATTCATGATTATATTATGTCCCTAGAAAAAGGATATGATACTGAAATTGGAGAAAGAGGGGTAAAACTTTCTGGTGGACAAAAACAAAGATTATCTATTGCTAGAGTTTTCTTAAAAAATCCAGCTATATTGATATTAGATGAAGCTACAAGTGCTTTAGATAATACTACAGAAATATTTATTCAAAAAGAATTAGAAGAACTTTCTAAAGGTAGAACTACTTTAGTAGTTGCTCATAGATTATCCACTATAAAAAATGCTGATGAAATCTTTGTTATTTTAAATGGCGATATTCAAGAAAGAGGAAATCATCAGGAATTATTAGATAAAAAAGGAATTTATTTTGATTTATATTCTTCTATGTTTAATAAATAATTCATATAAATTTATTTTTTTATAAAATAAAGGGACTACATATAAAATTGTTAATAAAAAATAAAATTTTCGTAATTGAAAAATATTTTCGTAATTTATGAAATGAGCTGAACGCTAAAAAATGACACTGTTTGAACGAAGTGAGTTTGTCATTTTTAGTGAAGCGAATAAAATAAATAGAAAATATTTTTATGGAGATAAATTTTATTTTTATAACATAATTTATAGTCCCTTATTTTTTATCTATCTTTCATATGAATTATTTTTTCTTTTTCATTTTTTACTGATAATATTTCTGATAAAATATCCACAGCAATTTCATAAGGAGTTCCATCTGATAAGTTTAAACCTATTGGAGAAAAAAATCTATCTTCTGGTATTTCATAGCCATCTTTTATAAGATTATCTCTCATCTCTTGAACTTTTTTTCTACTTCCAATTACTCCTAAATATCTAAATTGTTTTTTTAATATTTTCTTTACTGCTATTAAATCAGATTTATGTCCTTTTGTCACAACTACATAATAACTTTCACTATTTTCTGGAAGATTCTCTAATAAATTTTCAAAATCTCCAACAATAATATTTTCTATATTTTCAGAATCTTCTCTATCATCTAAAATAACAGTTTCAAAACTAGATTCTTTTAAAAGTCCATATAATTTTTTACCAACATGACCTGCTCCAACTATTATTATTCTTTCACTTGGTTTTAAAAATTTTATAAACCCTTTTATTCTTCCACCACAAGTCATACCAATTGTATTTTTTCCATCTTGAGTTAAATCAAAATCAAAAATTTTATTTTCACCTTTTTCTATACACTCTCTTGATAACTCTATAGCTTTATACTCTGCCATTCCTCCACCAATAGTTCCTATTGTTTTATCTTTTGTAACTCCCATTATAGCTCCAGATTTTCTTGGAGTAGCCCCAAAAGATTCTACCAAAGTTACAAGAGCACATTTTTCTCCCTTTTTTACATTATCATAAAGATTTTTTAATATATCAATTTCAGTCATTTTTATATCTCCTATCTAAAATATCTTTTCATTTTTTTCTTTCAATCTTATCATTATTCCATGTAATACAGCTCCACCTAAAGTTCTTGCCTTATCAGAAATAGTGAAACAATTTTCTTTTTCCTCTTCTCTAGGATCAATATCTCCTATTTTCATTTTATCTTTTACATAATAACCATCTCTTATTAAACCTCTTAAAACTCCTGAAATAGTTCCATAAACAGGTTCTCTATCAACATATCCTAATATTTCTCTAGCTTCTACCCTATCACCTATTTTTTTTACTCCTCTAAATATTCCCTCTTTTGGAGAATAAATAACTCTTTCTTTAGAAACTCCCTTTATTTCTCCAGGAATTCCTGTATTTTTCAAAGCTTCTCCCTCTCTTATAATTCTTCCTAATTTATGTCCTCTCATTGTTTCAACAACAATATCTACATCTTTTCCAGCTATAAATCCTGGGCCTAATCCTATTGTTATTGGAGCCATCTCTTTTTTAGTTCCAAGATTTTTTTTTGCAATTATACAATCTACTAATATATTTGGTTTTATTTTTTCAATAATTTTACAATCTTCATCAATCATTATAGGAACAATATTTTCTTCCCAAGCTTTGTATATTTCATTTTCATTTTCAACTTTTCTACAAATTATATTTTCAACCTCTGTTTCCCCATCATAAATTGCTTCTGAAAAAGCAACTGTTCTTCTTATAGCACTTGGTTTTTCTATTTCTAAAATTAAAACTTTAAATCCTGAAGTATGAAGAACTTCTACAACTCCTGTAGCTAAATCTCCTCCACCTCTAACTATAACTTTCATTTTATACCTCACCTTTTTATTTTATTTTTTATTATACCATAAAAAAATTTTTTTGTATTTTACAAAAAATTTAAAAAGGGCATTACTATTTTAGTAATACCCTTTAATTATTAAATTTATTTTTATTCAACAGTAACAGATTTTGCTAAATTTCTTGGTTTGTCAACATCTAATCCCTTATGAACTGCTGTATAATAAGCTAATAATTGTAATGGAACTACTGATAATACAGGAGTTAATAACATTCCATTATTATTTACTATTATAACTTCATCAGAAACATCTATAACTTCTTTATGAGTTTCTTTTGTAACAGAAATTACATAGGCCCCTCTTGCTCTAACTTCTTTAATATTAGAAGCAACTTTCTCTACCATAGAATCTTGTGTAGAAACCACAACAACCATAGTTCCTTCTTCTATGAGAGCTATTGGTCCATGTTTTAATTCTCCAGCAGGGAAAGCCTCTGTATGAATGTAACTTATCTCTTTCATTTTTAGAGAACCTTCTTTTGCTGTTTTATCATCAATTCCTCTTCCTAAATAAAATCCTCTATCTTTTTTATAAATATTTTTAGCTATATTAGAAATTTTTTCTTTTTGAAGAAGAATATTTCCAACATTTTCAGGTAATTTATAAACATCATCTAAATATTTTTGTAATTCTTCTTCTGTTATTTTTTTATTTCTATAAGCAAGATATAGAGAAATTAAATACATTGTAACAACTTGTGTTGTATAAGCTTTTGTAGAAGCTACTGAAATTTCAACTCCAGCTAATGTATAGATTACAACATCAGCTTCTCTTGAAATAGTAGAACCAAGTACATTTGTTATAGCTATTGTTGTTGCCCCTTTACTTTTTGCAAGTTTTAAAGCCATTAAAGTATCTAAAGTTTCTCCAGATTGACTTAAAAATATGACTAAACTTTTTTCATCAAGGAATGGGTCATTGTATCTAAATTCAGAAGCTATATCAACATTTGTTCTCAATCCATTTATTTTTTTAAAGAAAAACTCCCCTTGAAGTCCAGCATGATAAGCTGTACCACAAGCAATAATATGAATTTCATTAAATTTATTAAAATCTATATTATCAAAAGCTTTTCCAAAATTAATATGCCCCTCTACATCTATATAAGCTGATAAAGTTTTTTCTATCATTTGAGGTTGTTCTTCTATTTCTTTTAACATAAAATGTGGATAACCATTTTTTGTAGCTTGGTCCATATCCCACTCTATTTTTGTAATCTCTTTATTTACAATATTTTTATTTTTATCTAAAACTGTAACCTTATCTTCTTCTATAAGAGCTACTTCTCCATTATCTAAGAAAATTACATCTCTAGTATATTTTAAAATTGCTGGTACATCAGAAGCTATAAACTTTTTATTTTCTCCAATTCCAATAATTAAAGGACTTTCTTTTCTAGCACAAATTATTTTATTTGGATAGTCTTTATGAATAATTCCTAGAGCATAACTTCCTCTAATTCTTTCTTTTACTTTAAACATAGTTTCAATTAAATCACCTGTATAAAGTTCAGAAAAAAGTTGTGATACAACTTCAGTATCTGTATCAGAATTAAAAATATATCCTTTTTTTATAAGTTCATCTTTTAATACAGAATAATTTTCTATAATTCCATTGTGAACAACAGCAACTTTCCCATCATTACTACAATGTGGATGAGCATTTCTGTCTGTTGGATTCCCGTGAGTAGCCCATCTTGTATGTCCAATTCCTACATTAGAAAAAACATCTTTTTCTTTTAATGAGTTTACAAGATTTTCTAATTTTCCACTTTTCTTTTCTAAAAATATCTCTCCATTTTCTACAACAGCAATTCCAGCTGAATCATAACCTCTATACTCTAACTTACTAAGTCCGTCTAAGATTATTTCAACAGCCTTCTCATCATTTCCTACATATCCTACAATTCCACACATAAAAAAATCCTCCTCAATATAAATTTTTGTACACAAAAAAATACTTTAGGAGAATATTGTGGTTATCCTTTTGTCCTACAAATCACTCTGTAGTTTTGTAGATAACGGTTACAACTACCTCTGAGACACCCGCCGAATTTTCGATAATCTCAGTCCTCGTCAACTATAAAAATAGTTCTGGCGCTTCTATTTACATTTTCTCCTCAAGATTTTTAACAATGTTTTTTTTATTATATCAATTTTTTATTGGCATTTCAACTAAAAAACAAATAGATAGTTGAAAATCAAATAAAATTAACAAATAATTTTTATAAAAATTTAATAAAAAATTATTTCTATAAAAAAGTTGTTGTAAAATTTTTGGTTATAAAAATAAAATTTATCTCCATAAAAATATTTTCTATTTATTTTATTCGCTTCACTAAAAATGACAAACTCACTTCGTTCAAACAGTGTCATTTTTTAGCGTTCAGCTCATTTCATAAATTACGAAAATATTTTTCAATTACGAAAATTTTATTTATTATTAACAATTTTATAAATACAACAACCTATTTTATTTTTTTATTTTAGAATTTCTTTGATAGCCTCAACTACTCTATCAATATATTCTAACTTAGCTCCCTCTCCCATATGCCCTATTCTTAAAATATATTTTTCATATTCTCCATATGAGCTAGCTATCATTATTTTATATTCATCTTTTAATTTTTTTATAAATTCTTTTGTAGTATACCCTTCTGGCACATAAAAAGCTGTCACTGTTGAAGCATAATCATTTTCTAAATAAAGTTTTAAACCTAATTTTTCTATATTTTCTCTACAATATTTAGAAACTTCTTTATGTCTTTTTACAACTTTTTCTATTCCCTCATCTAAAAGATTATCTATAGCTTTATCTAATCCCATTATATCACTAGCAGGCATTGTATATGGAAAAAGTTTTTCTTCAACACAATTTTCCCAATAAGATAAATTACAATAGAAAGAGTTTATTGGAGTTCTTCTATTTTTTATAATTTTCCAAGCTTCATCACTTACTGATAAAATTGTTAATCCTGGTGGTGCTGAAAAAACTTTTTGAGAACCACCTAAAGCAATATCTACTCCCCAATCTTTAACATTAAAAAATTCTCCACCAATAGCAGCTACTGTATCTACTACTGTTAATATTCCTTTAGATTTTAATAATTTACAAATATTTTCAACATCATTTAAAACTCCTGTAGGAGTATCACAATGTACAACAGTAGCAAATTTAAAGTTACTATCTTTTTCTAAAAACTCTTTTAATTTTTCAATATCAATCCCACATTTTGTATCTCCAAGAAATTTTACAACCTCTCCACCATATGGTGTAATAAGTCCTTCAAATCCCTCTCCAAAAAGTCCATTGGCTATAACAAGAACTCTATCTCCTTTTTCTGTAAGTGAAGCACAAGCAGCATCTAATCCTACCATTCCTTCTCCACTCATTATAACTATATTTTTCTTTTCACTTCCAAATACTTTTGAAAATTTTTCTCTCAATTCATCATAAAAAATAAAAAAATCTTCATCAATATCTGGATTTCCGAAAAATTTACTTCTAGCTTCTAAGACATTTTCTCTAACAATAGTTGGTCCTGGTGTCATCATTAAATAATTTGGTCTATACATCTTTCCTCCTAAAGTTCAAAATTTTTCTTATTATAGCATATTTTTTATGATTTCCAAATCTTTTTTAAATTTTCTATAAATTTAAAATCATCTTCTACACTTCTTCCTTTTATTGTTAAATACCCACCAATCATAAGTCCATTGGCTCCAGCTAAAAAGGCACTTCCCATAAAATCTTTTAAGATACTCTCTCTTCCAGCTACAACTTTTATATTTTTATCTTTAAGAATAAGTCTGTATATAGCAATAGTTTTTAAAATTTCATCAACACTTAAAACTTCTCTATCTCCATGTGGAGTTCCTTTAATTGGATTTAAAATATTAAGAGGAATAGCATCAACACCTAATTCTTTACAAGTAAATGCCATATCAATTCTATCTTCCCAAGTTTCTCCCATTCCAATTATTCCACCACAACAAACTTTCATTCCAACTTTTTGAGCTGCTTTAATTGTTTCTACTCTATCTAAAACATTATGAGTTGTGGCAACTATATCTTTATATGCTTTTATAGAAGTTTGTAAATTTGAATGAAATCTTACAACTCCAGCTTCTTTTAAAGTTTTTAATTCATCTTCATTTAAAAGTCCTATTGAACAACAAATTTCTATATTTTCCTTTGACATATCTTCAGCAAATTTTTTTATTGTTTCATAATCTTTTGTTCCCTTTTGTATCCCTTTACCACTTGTTACAATAGCAAATCTATCACTATTATGGGCAATAGCCTCCTTACACTCATTTTCTAAAACTTCTAAATCTTTTAATGGATAAGTCTCTATACAAGTATTATATTTTTCTGACTGAGCACAGAATTTACAATCTTCTGAGCATTTTCCAGATTTTGCATTTGTTATTGTACAAGTTTCTATTTTATTTCCACAATATTTTTCTCTTACTTCATTGGCTACATTAAATAATTCTAAAAGTTTACTTCCTTTTAATTGGCATAACTCCAAAGCTTCTTCTTTTGTAATCTCTTCATCTATATATTTTCTAATATTTAATTCCATATGACACTCCTTAATTATTTTTTTATATGATATATTATTTGAAAAAAATAGTAAACCAATTTTATTTTAAAAGTTAACATTTAGAAAAATAAATTTTTTTATTTATTTTTTTAGAAAATATATGTATAATATTTTATATTGATTTTATTTTGGAGGTTTTTTATGAAAGACGGTTTAAAAGAAGGAATGAAACTTACTCATACTAAAATAGTTGGTTCTGAGGAAACAGCAGCAAAAATAGCTTCTGGTACTTTAGAAGTTTATGGTACTCCATATTTAGTAGCTTTTATGGAAAAAACTTCTCTTGATATTGTTGCTCCTTTCTTAGATGAAAATGAATCAACTGTTGGGATTGCAATGAATATGAAACATTTAAGAGCTAACAAAGTTGGGGATGAAATCTCTTGTGAATCTACTCTTGTAAAAATAGAGGGAAGAAAGTTAACTTTTGAAGTTAAAGCAATGTATAAAGATATTGTTATCGGTGAAGGTATACACGAAAGATTTGTTATTGATGTAAATAAGTTTCTTTCTAAATTAAATTAATAAAAATAAATAAGCTGTTACATTTTATAAAATTGTAACAGCTATATTTTTTATATTTTTTTATACCAATTTATAAAATTTTTAATTCCATCTTTAAAAATTGTTTGAGGATTATATTTTATCATCTCTTTAGCTTTTGAAATATCAGCAAAAGTTCTATCTACATCCCCACTTTGTTTTGGCATTTCCTTTATTTTTGCTTTTTTATTTAATGTTTCCTCTATTGTAGAAATCATCTCTTTTAATGAAACAGTATTTGAATTTCCAAGATTTAATATTTCATAAACTCCTTTATTTTTATCAAGGTAATCAATGGATTTTTTTATTCCTTGTACTATATCTTTTACATAAGTATAATCCCTTGAGCTACTTCCATCACCATACATTTCAATTTCTTCATCATTTATTATTTTCTTTGTAAATTTATGAATTGCTAAATCTGGTCTTTGTCTTTCTCCATAAACAGTAAAAAATCTTAATTGAATCATATTAACTCCATAAAGATGGGAATAAACATGACCTAAAATTTCTCCAGATTTTTTAGTAGCTGCATAAGGTGAAATTGGAAAGTCCACTATATCCTTTTCAGAAAAAGGTACTTTTTTATTATTTCCATAAACAGAAGAGGAAGAAGCTTGAATAAATTTTTTTATTTGAAATTTTTTACAATTTTCTAAAAGATTTAAAAAACCTTTTATGTTTACATCTTCATATTCCATTGGTTGTAATAGTGACGGTCTTACACCAGCAAGTCCAGCTAAGTTTATAATAATTTCTGGCTTTTCAACAGAAAAAATATTCTCTACTATTTTTTCATCTCTAATATCTCCATAATATAATTTATAATCTTCACTATTTATCTCTTGAGAAACTTTTTTAATAATCTCATCTTTTGATAAATTGGAATTTTCTATATCAATTTTTTTTAAATCTTCTAATCTGTTTAAACTTTCAAAAATATTTCTTATTTTAATTTTATAAGAATAAAATTCATGAAAATTATCAAGACTTATTATTTTATAATTTTCTTTTAACAACTCTTCACAAAGATGAGAACCAATAAATCCAGCTCCCCCTGTTATTAATATAGTTTTTTTCATTTTTTCTCCTTAATCTCTTTTAAAAATATCTCTTGTATATACTTTATCTCTTACATCATCAAGTACTGAATCATATCTGTTTGCTAAAATACTTCCACTTAATTTTTTAAATTCTTCTAAGTCATTTACAATTTTATTACCAAAAAATGTATCTTCATCTTTTAAAGTCGGCTCATAAATAATAACAGAAACTCCTTTATCTTTAATTCTTTTTATTATTCCCTGAATACTACTCTGCCTAAAATTATCACTATTACTTTTCATTGTTAAACGATAAATTCCAACAGTTGAATTTTTTATATTTTCAAAATCTAAATTTTCTAACACACGACTTGCTATAAAATCTTTACGAGTATGATTAGATTTTACAATAGCTCCTATAATATCTTGAGGAATTTCATCATAGTTAGCTAAAAGTTGTTTTGTATCTTTTGGTAAACAATAGCCACCATAACCAAAAGATGGATTATTATAATATGTCCCTATTCTTGGGTCTAAACAAACTCCATCTATAATATCTTTTGTATTCAAATTTTTCATTTCTGCATATGTATCAAGTTCATTAAAATATCCAATTCTTAAAGCTAAATATGTATTTGAAAAAAGTTTTACAGCTTCAGCTTCTGTAAATCCCATAAACAAAGTTTCTATATCTTTTTTTATAGCTCCCTCTTGTAATAATTTTGCAAAAAGATGAGCTTTTTCAGTTAAAAATTCATCATCTTTATCAGTTGAAACTATTATTCTTGATGGATATAAATTATCATACAAAGCTTTTGATTCTCTTAAAAATTCTGGACTAAAAATTATATTTTTACTATTATATTTTTTTCTGATTGATTCTGTGTATCCAACAGGAATTGTAGATTTTATAACTATAATTGCTTTGTTATTAACTTTTAATATTTCCTCTATAACTTTTTCTACTGTAGAAGTATCAAAATAATTTGTTTTTACATCATAATTTGTTGGAACAGCCACAATTATAAAATCAGCATTTTTATAAGAATTTTCACTATCTAAAACTCCTTGTAAATTTAATTTATGATTTTTTAAATATTCTTCTATATAATCATCTTGAATAGGAGATATTTTGTTATTTATCATTTTAATTTTTTCTTCATCTACATCTAAAGCTGTAACTTTATTATGTTGAGCTAGCAATATCGCTATTGATAATCCAACATATCCTGTTCCAACCACTGTTATATTCAAAGAATTTTTATTTTCCATACCCTAAACTTCCTTTCTAATCCTAAAATTCAAAGATAAAATATTTTTTATTTTTATAAATAATATTTAGATTTTTATCTTTTAAATCATCTATATATTTTGTTTTAGATATAAATATTTTTTTATCTATTGAAATATTTTCGCCAAAATTATCTGTTATTATAATCTCTTTATTTATTACATCTTTTAAATTTACAATATCTTCAAATCTATAAGATATAATTTGATTTCTTGCATCTTTATTTATTATTTTTATAGGATATTTCAATGTATAATTTTTATTGTAAAACTCTATATTAAAGTTGATAAATACAAAAATTATAAACAGAGAAATTGGAGTTATTAATAATCTTTTATAAAAATTTTTCTCCTTATTAAAAATCAAATTAAAAGGAATAGAGAAAATTGATAAAACTTCCATTACTATTAATAAAATCTTTCCAATTTTTTTATCTCTCATTTTCATAATAAAGCTTAATAATAATAAAATTGCTCCTGGAGATATTGGTAAAAGATATATTTCTAATTTTCCACTTGCAATAGAAAGTAAAACTATAACCACTATTGTCCAAACAAAACCTATTTTTTCTAAAATATCCCATTTGTTATAAGATTTTATATTTTTTAAATAATAAACTATTGAGAATAATATTGTAATTCCATAGGGATATAATATAGCTGGTAATTTTTTTATATAATAATAAAAAGGTCTTACATGAGCTTTTGATTTTACAATTCTTCCTACTGTTTCCTGTCCAAATAAAAGATTTACATACTCTTTTCCTTCTGGATAAGTAAAAAGTTTTCCTATCCATATTCCTAAAAGAAACAATATTAAAAGAATTCCTCTAAAAAATTTTATCTTTTTTAAAAATTCTATATTTTTTTCAAAAATAAGAAAAACCAATATAATTCCTACAGGAATTCCAAATCCTGCTGGTCCTTTTGTAAAGATAGCCAAAAATATAAATATATATATTGCAAAAATATTTATATTATTAAATTTAATTTTTCCATAATATAAATTAAAGAAAAAATAAAGAGATAAAAATATGAAACAACTCATAAGCATATCCATTCTTATAAAAGCTGATGTCCCTATAAAAAATGGGATAGAAATTAAAAATATAGTAAATATAAAAGCTTCCCTTTCACTTTTAAATCTTTTTATAAATTTATAAAAATAAGTTGTTATAAAAAATGATGGAATAAGACTTCCTAATATTATTGTTCCCTGTATAAAAAAATCTTTCATATATTTTCTAGCTAAAAATAATATGAAAAAATATAAAGGTGGTTTATCTGGATATAGCTCTCCTAAATATTTTAAAATAAATAAATTTTTACTTTGAATCATATTATCAACTATAACAAAATATTTAATTTCATTTTTTATATCTGGAAAACGAAATATAGCTAAAGGGAGAAATACAAAAATATATATTCCTAAAAAAATTAGATAATTTTTATCTATTTTTAACTTTCTTTCCATAAAGGCTCCTTATTTTTTTCTAAAAAGTAAATTTCTACAAGTTCATTAACCTCATTAAAATATAATTCTTTTTTTAAAATAGTATAATTTTCTTTTACATCTTCTGGTAAATCAGAGAAAAATATTAATTTTTCTGGTAAGGATTCTATATTTTTATAATCTTCTATTTCTTTTCCAACTCTCCAAACATCCATAATTCCATAAGAATCTGAATATATTTCTTCTTTATTAGAAGCTTTTACAAATTCTTTAATATTCTTTGCATTTATAAATTTTTGTTGTTTATCTACAAAGTTTTTAGAAATAAAACCGCTAGATATTGAATAAACTATCAAAAAGAAAATTCCACTTCCTAAAGTAATATATTTTAAGAAATATTCTTTTTTATCCTTTAAATTTTTAAAAGAAAAATATATAAATGGTATTAAAAAAATAATTAATAAAAAAGTATATTTTATTTGAAAATTTTTATTTAAATATTGAGTTATAAAAATAAATCCTAAAAGCCCACAAGATAACAATAAAATAAAACCATTTTGAACATTTAAAAGAAATCTATCTGATTTTTTTAATTTATCCAATGTTAAATTGTAGTAATAATAACAGATATTTCCAACTCCTATACTAGAGACCATAAATATTGGAATTCCATATCTTTTCTTTTTCATCTTGATTATAGAAAGAAAAACTATCACTAAAATATTCCAGAAAAATATTAATTTTGAAAAATTTTTATTTTCATTTCTTTCTTCATTCCATTTTTTAAAAAATAAACTTATGGAAAAAAATAACCATATTCCCATATAGATAAAATAATCTAAATAATAGAAAAAACTTTTTTTATGAGAATTCATCCAAGTATTTTCCTCTTTTTTAAGAACTGATAAAAAGAAATCTGGATATTTAAAATAAACTATACTTGGCCAAATTAAAGCTAAAACAATTCCAACTAAAATAAAAATTATTATATTTTTTAAATTTTTCTTATACTCATTTAAACCAAAAATAAATATATGTGCCAATAAAAATGGAATAAAAAGCCCATAAACTCCTACAGGACCTTTACTCATAATAGAAAGAGCCAAAAATATTCCAGCAAATATAAACTCTCTTGTTTTTGATGATTTTAATCCTTTTACAAAAAAAGTTATGCTTCCAAAAATAAGTACATAAGTAAACATATCCCAAGTATTTTCATTTCCAACTTTTATTATCATAAAAGTTGTACTTGCTACAAAGCTTCCCAAAAAACTTAAAAAGATATTTTCAGTAAAATTTTTTATAAAATAATAAACTAAAAATATAAAAATTATTCCTAATATTCCTACAGGAATACGAAGGAGCCATTGATTAGTAAAATTTTCTGTAAGTTTCATTATAATAGCTGTTAACCATGTTGGAAAAGGTGGTTTTTCAAATCTTAATATCCCATTTAAAGTTGGTATTAAAAAATTATTATTTAAAACCATCTCTCTAGCTGTTATAAAATTTCTAGCTTCCATAAGTCCCACAGGTCTTATCCCTAAATTTATAAAAAAACTTATAAAAGATACAATTCCAAGCAAAGATAAATATATTTTTTCATTTTGTTTACTTAACATATTTACTCCTCAGTTTTAAATTTTTTAATTAAATAAATATTTCTACTATAAATCAATACATTTGGAGCTTGTCCTAATATAAATACAGGGTCTTTTTTATAAATAGCATAAATCAATAAAAGTGTGCTTCCTCCTAAACTAAAAACCCAAAATGAAAATGGAATTACACTTTTCTTTGCCTTTTCACTTGCAATCCATTGAATTATAAACCTCATTGAAAAAAGTCCTTGTCCGATTAGTCCTAATAAAAACCATATATTCCACTTAAACATTTTTATCTTCTCCCATTTCAACTTGATATCTCAATCTTCTTTTTTTCATCCATCTAACAGCAAAAGCATCTTTTAAACCTTTAAAAAGTCTATTAAAAACTCCATATTTAGAATATCCAAATTCTCTGTCATAATGTTTTACAGGAATTTCAACTACTTTAAATCCATTTATTTTTGCCAAAGTTGGAAGAAATCTATGCATTCCCTCATAAAGATAAAAGCTTTTAACAACTTCTTTTTTAAAAAGTTTTAATGGACACCCTGTATCTTTAATATCATCTCCTGTAATATAATTTCTAACTGAATTTCCTACAACAGAAGATATTTTTCTTTTTAATCCATCTTCTCTTGTCTCTCTTTTTCCATTTACCATATCATATTCTTTTATATATGGTAAAAGTGTATATACATCTTCTGGGTCTGTCTGTAAATCTGAATCCATCATTAAAACTAAATCTCCACTAGCTTTTTTAAAAGCAAAATCTAAAGCTGCTGTTTGTCCATTATTTTTTGTAAAATGAAATACTTTTACATGTCCATTTTTTTTCGCTTCTTCATTTAAAATCTCTTTACTTCCATCTGTACTTCCATCATTTACTAAAATTATTTCATAAGAATCAAAACCTTTTTTCAAAGAGTTTTCCACTTTCTCTATAAATCTTGAAATATTATCTTTTTCATTATAAACAGGTGCTACAACTGAAATTCTTTCCATACCTTTATCTCCTTTTTTATTTTTTTGAATTATATAATAGTATTATTAAGATTTGGTAAAGAAAATTTAATTAACCAAAAAAATTTTTTTAAAGTCTAATTCAAAAAAAGAAAGGATTTAATATGAAAAAAATTTTAATAATAGAAGATGATAAAAAAATAAGAAGATTATTAGAACTAGAATTAGAACATGAAGGTTATTTAGTAGAAAGTTATGAAGAGGGAGAAAAAGCTATAGAAAAATTTAAAAATAGTTTTTTTGATGTTATTTTACTTGATTTAATGCTTCCTAATCTATCTGGAGAAGAAATTTGTAAAATTATTAGAAAAATATCTGAAATTCCTATAATTGTTATAACTGCAAAAGATAGTATAATTAGTAAGGTTGAATTATTAGATATGGGTGCTGATGATTATATCACAAAACCTTTTAATATAGAAGAACTTTGTGCTAGAATAAGAGTTGTTTTAAGAAATAAAAAGAATTATAATACAAAAGATATTTTACGATATGGAAATTTAAGTCTTAATACTTCTTTAAAAGTTTTGAAAAGAAATGATGAAGAAATCTCTTTAACAAAAACAGAATATAAATTATTAGAAATTTTCTTTTTAAATAAAGAAATAGGATTAAGTAGAGAAAAAATTATAGAAGAAGTATGGGGATTTGATTTTGATGGTGATAATAAAATAGTTGATGTCTTTATTAACTCCTTAAGAAAAAAAATAGATTTAGAAAACGAAAAATATATTTCCTCTATGCGAGGATTTGGATATATTTTTAAGTTAAAAAATTAGTTGGAGAAAATATATGAAAAGATTAGCTCATGAACTTCATAAAAATTATAAACTTTTAATAGTCATTTTTATACTTCCATATATAACATTTTTACTTTTTTTTGCTTCATATATAAAAAAAGTTTCTTTTGATGATATATATTCTGTAGATAGTTTTTTAAGTTATGAATTAACAGAGTTTAAAGAAGAAATAGTTTCTAAAGAAAAAACTGTAGACCAATTTTTTTATGAAGCTTTGGAAGAATGTCCAGATGTTCCTGGAGTAACTGTTTTTTTTAAATTTAATAATAAAATTTATTCAGATGATAAAGTTTTAGAAAATTTTTATAAATTTGAAAAGAAAAAATTCTCTAATGAAATTCAAAAAATAGATTTTTATAAATATCATTTTTTAAAAAAGATTGTTAGTGCTGAAGATTTTGGAAATATTGAAGTTCTAATAGTAAAAAATTTAATTGATGATAGACTTTTACTTTTTAATGTTATCATAGTTTCTACTATTTTAATAACTATTGCTTTTTTAATAAGTATATTTGTATCTAAAAAGTTTTATAATGAAGTGGTTACCTCTATAAATAATTTACAAAAAATCACTAATAATATAAATCTTAATAATATTAATCCCCAAATAAAATCAAAAAATTACTTTATTGAAATAGAAAAAGTTATGTTATCTTATGAAAATATGTTAGAAAGATTATATACTCAAACAAATGCCCAAATAGAGTTTGTCAATAATGCTTCTCATGAATTAAAAACTCCTCTTTTTATAATTAAAGGTTACTTAAATTTAATTGAAAGATGGGGAATTGAAAAGAAAGATATTTCTTTAGAAGCACTTGTTTCTATAAAAGAAGAAGTTGAAAATATGGATACTCTTATCAAAAAATTATTATTTCTTGCAAAAGATGATAATGAAAATTTAGAATATATTGAATTGGATATTTCAGAAGTTATTTCAAATATTATTTCAGAATTAAAAGTTGTTTATCCTAAACAAAAAATATCTTTTAATGGTAGTGAAAATTACATAAACTCTGATTATTTTTTAATAAAACAACTATTTTTCAATATTATTGAAAATGCAATAAAATATGGAAATAATAATGAAATAAATGTGTCTATTGTCAATAATAAAAATATTTCAATTATAATTGAAGATAATGGTATTGGAATATCAAAAGAAAATCTAAATCATATCTATGATAGATTTTTTAGAGTTGATAAAAGTAGAAATAGAGAAATAAAAAGTCATGGTTTAGGTTTATCAATAGTTAAAAAAATTACTAGAATATTAAAAATTGATTTGAATATTGAAAGTGAAATAAATAAAGGCACAAAGGTTACAGTAACAATTCCTACTACAAAAATATAAATTTTTTATATCTTTTATAATAAAAAGAGGCTATTGTATTTTATATTTACAATAACCTCTTTTTTTATTTAAAGAGTCTTTTAGGAATAAATTTATTTTTTTAATTTGCTTATTAAAGATTTTACTTTTTCTGAAATATTTTCAGCTCCCACAATATCACTTACTAAGCAAATTCTTTTTGCCCCTCTCTCAATTATTTTATCAATGTTATAATCTTTTATTCCTCCAATGGCAACAAAAGGAATATCTAAATTATTTACAACATATTCTAAATATTCTAATCCTACAGGAGCAGTATCTTTTGTTGTTGTAGGAAATATTGGCCCAACTCCAATATAATCTACATCATTATTTTCATAAGCTTTTTTTCCTTGTTCTGGAGAATGAGTTGATAGACCAATTATTTTATTTTCTCCTATAAGTTTCCTTACTTCACTAGGAGGAATATCATCTTGTCCCACATGAACCCCATCTGCATCAACTAAAATTGCTATATCAATATTATCATTTACAATAAAAGTAACTCCATTTTTTTTACAAATTTCCCTTATCTCTCTAGCTTCTTTTAATTTTTCGCCCAAACTTTTATTCTTTTCTCTATATTGAATTATTTTTATTCCACCACGAATCATCTCTTCTACACATTGTATATTAGTCTTTCCATTAGTAAAATTTTCACCTGTAATTCCATAGATTCCTTCAGGAATAATTATTCTATTTCTCAAAATATCCTCCTATCTCTAAAACTTTTTCACTCATTAAAGCTGCAACTATTCCAACTTTATGAGAATAAGTCTTATAATCATCAGTATCTTTTTTGAAATCTCCTACTACAATTAAATTTTTTCCAATATTTTTTATTTCAATTGATTTTGTATCATAATCTCCTATTCCAGAAGCTGAAATAATCTTTTTTCCAAGTGGTAAAAGTTCTTCCACTAAAATACTTTTATATTCTTTTTTATCAAAAGCTTCTACTACAATATCACAATCTTTAAAAAATTCAGAAATATTATTTCTATCAAATTTAATTATTTCAAAATCAATTTTTATTTCAGGATTTATAAGGGTTAAATTCTCTTTTAAAGTTTCACTTTTATATTTTCCAATTTGATTTTTGAAATAAAATTGTCTATTCAAGTTTGATTCTTCAATCTTATCAAAATCTCCAAACTTTAAATATTTTACCCCTGTTCTCACCAAATGATAAGCTACATTACTTCCGATTCCACCACAACCAGCTATACCTATTATCATTTGATTTGCTCCCAATCTTTAAATATTGGTTGGTATCCATTATCTCTAATTGCTTGTATTGTTTCTTCAGCACTTCTATTATCACTTATTTCAAATTGACAAGTAGATGGGTCATTCTCTGTATATCCTCCAACATCTGTTTTAGAACCAACAGACATTTTTGTAATTCCCATATGCATTAAATGGTCTCTAAATGAAGCTACCTCTCTTGTAGAAATATTTATATCCGCTTTTATTTGGAAAATTCTAAAAGCTGTCATAAATTGTACAAAAGTTATATCATCTAGTGGATGGTCTGGTTGGAATCCCCCTTCTGCTGGATTTATTCTTGGTAAAGAGATTGAGAAAGAAGAATTCAAATAATTATCAGTTAAATATTTTAAATGCATTCCAGCCATAAAAGCTTCTTTTCTTATTTCACTCAAACCAAATAAAGGTCCAATTCCAATAGTTCTTATTCCAGCTTTTGCCCCTCTCTCTGGAGTATCTAAACGGAAATGATAATCTTTTTTCTTACCAGATAAATGAACTTCATCATATCTCTCTTCATTATATGTTTCTTGATATACAGTTAATCCATCTAATCCAATATCTACTAATTCTTTATATTCCCATTCTTCTAATGGCATAACTTCTATTGAAACAGAATTAAAATATTTTTTTAATACTTTTACAGCATCTTTTAAATAATCTAAAGTCACAAGTCCATGAGCTTCTCCTGTAAGCATTAAAATATGTTCTACTCCTGTTTTTGCTATCTCTTTGGCCTCTTCTTCTATTTGTTCAAGATTTTGATGTTTTCTTACAATATGATTTTTCTTTGAGAAACCACAGTAAGTACAATTATTTGTACAGAAATTTGAAATATATATTGGCATATAAAGAGATATAATATTTCCAAAATGTTGAGTTTTTATCTCATTAGCTCTTCTAGCCATTTCCTCTAAATGATTTTTAGCTATTGGAGAAAGTAAATTTAAAAAATCATATTCAGTTAAATGTTCTTTATAAATACTATCTACCACATCTTCATCAGTAACTTTTGAAAAATATCCTTCAAAGTCAAAATCTTTCCATTCTTTCACAACAGAATAAAATCCCATTATTTTTCACCTCTGAATAAGAAATCTGTAAGAGGAGATGAAGCATTAGCATATTTTGAAGTTTTAGCTAATTTTGAAAGATAAGCCATTCTCCCAGCTTTTACTCCCAAAGCAAAAGCCTCTCCCATTTTTACAGGGTCTTCAGCTGTTGAAATGGCTGTGTTAACTAATACAGCGTCAACTCCCATTTCCATAGCTTCAGCTGCTTGTGATGGAGTTCCAATTCCAGCATCTACAATTACAGGAACTTTTTTATTTTCATTTATCATTTCTATTAAAGCTTTTGTTTGTAATCCTTTATTTGAACCAATTGGTGAACCTAAAGGCATTACAGCAGCTGCCCCAGCCTCTTCTAATTTTTTGGCTGTAATTAAATCAGGAACTATATAAGGTAAAACTATAAATCCTTCATCAGCTAATACTTTTGTAGCTTTTATTGTTTCTTCATTATCAGGCATTAAATATTTCATATCATTAATTATTTCAATTTTTATAAAATCTCCACAACCAGCTTCTCTAGCTATTCTAGCTATTTTTATGGCCTCTTCAGCATTTCTAGCCCCTGAAGTATTAGGTAATAATGTTACATCTTTAGGAATATAATTTAAAACATTTTCCTTTGGATTTGAAAAATTTACTCTTCTTAATGCCATTGTTATAATGTTTGAACCACTTGCTTTTAACATTGGAGCTATCAAATTTTTATCAGAAAATTTTCCTGTTCCTGTTAATAATCTACTTTCAAATTCATGTCCTTTTAATACTAACTTATCCATTTTTCCTCCAACTTATTTTTTATTTTTATTTATATACATATTTTTTCTTATCCACCAGAAACAAAAACTAGAACTTCTACAACATCATTTTCTTTTATAGTTACATCTTGCCAATTATCTTTTTTAATAAGATTATCATTTACTAAAACCACTGCTCCAGAAAGAGTTATATTTTTTTCTATTGAAATTTTTTCAATAAATTCTTTTAAAATAATTTCTTTTTCTATTTCCTCTTCAACACCGTTTAAAATTATTTTCATAAATTTTCCTCCTTTCTCAAAAATTTTTCTATAAAAAAATCCCTAGTAGAAATCTACTAGGGATAAATCTTCTTATAAAATTTTCCTCTTAAATAACTTAATAGTACAAAGCCTCTTTATGAGGAAATAATTTTACTTCCTTTCGCCAGCATTATCTGGTTCAAGTAATAAGAGTCGAGGTCGAACCTCCTCTCAGCCTTTTTGGCTCCCCTAGTAAGCTATCTATTTAATTTTTTCAAAAGTATTGTATAACTTTATGTTTTATTTGTCAAGTTTTTATTATAATTTAAATTCAGCAGCTAATCCAATAGCATGAACTTGTTTCTCAAATCTTGTTCCATGTTCTTTTGAAGTTCCATCAATATAATCTACATATGAATAAGCGATTGTATATGTTCTAGTTTCATTTGGAGTATATTTAAGTCCTATACTATACATATGAGCATCTAAAGCATAGTCAGTATCTTTGTATGTATCTTCATTAGCTCCTGTATTTGTATATTGGTATCCAGCCATTAAAGTATATTGTTCATTTAGTTTATAATCAAATCCAACTGATGCTTCATATCCATTTGTATAATGAGCATAAGCATTACTATCATTAGCATCTTCTATAAAATAATAGTTTCCACTTGTAAGTAATGTAAGTCTATCATTAACATCATAAGAAATTCCTAATGACATCATTGCTGGTAAATTTCTATATCCATCTACTAACCATTCACTTACTATAGGATTTTTGGCTAAACTTCCATATATATCCTCTTCCTTTATTGGAGAATTTACTTTTAATCCATTCATTCCATTCTTAGCTTCAAAATCTAATTTAATTTCACTTTCATATTTAAAACCAATATTTAATTTTTCTATTGGTTTATAGTTAAATCCTACTAACCAACCAATTCCATAAGCTTCTCTTTCAGAATCTATAGTAACATCTACATTTTGTTGAGGAATATTTCCTTGCCCATCTAGGTCTAATCCAAAATGTCCTGTTCCTTCTAAAGCTCTTGTAGCATAAATAAATCTAACTCCTCCAGCTACAGAAAATTTTTCATTAAGTTTTTGAGCCATTCCTAAGTTTAAATTATAATAAAAAGATGAACCTTTTACTTTACTTCCTCCTAAATATTCAACTGTTGCTTCTGGAGATTCTCCAAGTTTAATTTGTTCTTGTCTAAATATTCCTTGTATTCCTTCTCCAATAACTTCAAAAGCTGATATTCCATTGTTATATTTTAAACTTCCTCCACCAGCAGCTATACCACCGTGTAAGAAATAACTTCTATCTCCATCTTTTTTTACTATTTGAATACTTGGAACCATTACTGATGGATAATCACTATCATGTTTTCCTTTTACATTATCTGTAAATCCAGGTATTCCTTTATAATCTGTATTCATAGTATAATTTTTAAATACTGTTTGAGTGTTTACTTTTACATAAAGTCCATCTTCCATGAAAGCTGTACCAGCTGGATTATAGAAAGCTCCTGATGTTCCAATTTTTCCTGTCATTGAAGCATGGGCAAAATATTCAGCATCTTGTTGGGCTAAATAATCAATACTTCCAGCATAAACATTTACTGAAGCTATTAAAGCTGTTAACATAAGTGTTTTTTTCATTTCTCTCTCCTTAATCTATATATAATTTTTAATTTTTTTCCTCATTTATTTTCATAGCTTGTTTTAATATAAGATAACCAACTTCACGTAATTCACTTTCAATCATTTCATAAGTTGGATTATAAAAACCTGAGCAAATTAAACAAGCAAAACCATGAGTATACCACCAACCTTTTCTTATCATCCAGTTAATAGTACTATCTTTTAAAATATTGTATTTGTCACTCTCTTTAAATCCTTTATAAACTAAATTTATCAAATCTCTAGTAATTTCATTTAAAAATTCTTCTGATAAATTTTCTCTCATAAATATAGCTCTAAATAAAGCCTTTTCCTCTTTAGCAAAAAGACAAATTCCTATTCCTATATTTAAAAGTCCAAGTTCTGTATAATTAATTTTTACTTTATCTAGTAGTTTATTTTTAGCAAGTAATGAAAGTTCATTTTTTAAATCTGACATTGATTTAAAATTAGAGTAAACACCTATTGTTGATATTCCCAACTCATTAGCTATTGTCCTAGCTGAAATTTTTTTCATACCTTCTTTTACCAAAATTTCATAAGCTTTATTTAAAATTTCTTCTCTTGTGAACTTTAATTTCCTTCCCATAAAAAACTCCTTTTCGTTTTTTACATAACACTATTATTAAAATAAAAAAACATATTTTACATGAACAAAAAAAATTATACTATATATATCCTTGAAAAGTCAATATATAAATAAAATTTATTTTTTATTTCATAACGTTATTATTTTTTTTCATTACATTTTTTATAAAATAAAATCACATTAGTAATTTATTAAAATAAAAAATTTGTAAATAAAAAACTCGTTAAGTTTCCTTAACAAGTTTCTTTTTTATTTCTATCATAATCAACAAACATCATTATAAATACTATCATTAATCCAATTACAGAAAAAAGAACCGATTTTTCTAAATATTTTTTAGTAAGAATAGCTCCTATCATTCCACCTATAATAAAAAAAGTTATTATTCCAAAATAGTTCATACTACTCCTAAAATCTTCTTTATTTTTTCCTATCATAGATTTATAAAGAGCTTCACTTGCACTTCTTAAATTTCCTGTACACATTGTTGAAGCATAAGCTTTACCTCTAAATTTTCTAAAAGCTTCTACCTGAAGAGAGCACACAAAAGATATTAGTACATTTACTAATATATCTAAATCTCCCATAGGCATAAAAGATACCATTATCAAAATAGCCATTTCTAATAATAAAATACTTTGTCTCCAATGTAAAAATTCTTTATTATATTTTTTTCTAAAAAACTCTGAAAGAAGAATCCCTACTACAAAGGCCATTATTGGAGTAAAATATTCTAAAGCACTACCCCATTGTTTTTCTACAAGTTTTATTCCAAATAAAACTATATTTCCTGTTTGAGCATTTGCAAATACCTTACCTCTACACACATAAGTGTAAGCATCTAAATAACCACCTACAATAGCTAAAATTAGACCTACCCTATACCGTTCAGACATTTGAAATACTTTGTTCAATTTTATCACCTCTCTGTATGTAATACCAACTTTATTATAACATAAAGAAAAAATAAAAAAAATAGTTGACAAATTTATTTTTTTATTATATCATACACAAAATAAAAAATATCCATCAAGAGAAACTGAGGGACTGGCCCTATGATGTTTCAGCAACCTACTTTAGAGTGTGGTGCTAATTCCATGTAGATGGTTTAGATTAATAATCTATTCCTTATATCTCTAAATTTTCTTGATAGTAAAATTTAGAGATTTTTTATTAAGAGTGATATTTTTTATAATTAAAAAAATTTTAAGGAGATGATAATATTATGTCAAACTTATCAAAAAAATTATTTACAACACTTGTAGCTTTTTCTCTACTAGGAAATTATTCATTTTCTAAAACTCTTAAAGTAGGAGCTTCACCTGTTCCTCATGCTGAAATTTTAGAGGCTGTTAAACCTCAGTTAAAAGAAAAAGGAATAGATTTAGAAATCATTGAATTTAATGAATATGTTACTCCTAACTTAGCTTTAGCTGATGGAGATTTAGATGCAAATTTTTTCCAACATACACCTTATCTTGAAAAATTTAAAACAGAAAGAAATTTAAAAATTTCTCAAATAGGTGAAGGAATTTTTATTTCTCCAATAGCTGTATTTTCTGATAAATATAAATCTTTGGAAGAAGTAAAAAAAGGTGGAGTAGTAGCTATTCCTAGTGACCCTACAAATGGTGGAAGAGCTTTATTACTTCTTCATAATAAAGGAATTATTACTTTAAAAGACCCTACAGACCTTAGTGCTACTGAATTTGATATTATAAAAAATCCTAAAAAATTAAAATTTAAATCTATTGAAGCTCCTCAACTTCCTCGTGTTATAAAAGATGTTGATGTAGCTATCATAAATTGTAACTATGCTCTTCAAGCTAATTTAGACCCTATAAAAGATTCTATTGCCATTGAAGGAGCTGAATCTCCTTATGCTAATATTGTGGCTGTTAGAGATGAAAATTTAAATGATGCTGATGTCAAAGTGTTAGTTGATGAACTTAGAACTGAAAATATTAAAAAATTTATAAATGAGCAATATAAAGGGTCTGTAATAGCAACTTTTTAATTTAAGCTGATAATTTTGGGAAAATTTATCATAAATTAAAATAAGATAGGGAATATTTTTATAAAAAAAGTGTTATAACTTACTTTATTTATTATTAATAATATAAGTTATAACATCCCTTCTTATTTTAAATTTTTAATTTATATTTTTTCTAAAATATCTAAAACTTCTTCTAAAGATAGTTGTCCAAAACGAAGTTCTTTATCATTTATAACCATTGCTGGCACACTTAATATATCATATTTTTTCTTAAATTCTTTGTGAGAAAATACATCTATTACTTCAACATTAATATTTGGATTTTCTACAGCTATTCTTTGTGTTGATTGAACTGTCTCTGGACATCTAGTACAATTTAATGAAATTCCTATTTTTATATTTAATTTTTTATCTATTTTAGATATTCTTTCAACTAAAGAATCATTTATTTTTTGTCCTGGTCCTGAAACATTATACATAGCTAAAATAAATGAATTTAATTCATGTCCTGTAGGAACAGTTGTGTATTTTATTCTTGAATATTCCCCTTTATCATTTAATATAGCAATAGCTGGTAATTTTTCTAAATCAATTCCTTTTTCTCTTAATTGTACATCTGTTTTTTCATAAATTTTAACTTGAATTTTATCATTTGTACTTCCAATTTCTTCTGCCATTTGGATTATCTCTGAAGTTTCTTCTAAATTTTCTCCTTTTATTACAGCTAATTCTATTTTATTTTGAAATACTTTAGTTACCTCTCTAAGTTGTTCTTTTAGATTCTCATCTAACATTTGTTCTTTTACTTCATTTTCTTTTTGTACTTCTACTTCATCTTTTTTTAATCCTAATTTTTCTCTAAGGTCAAAAACATACTTCTCTATATTACTAGAAGCTATAGCCCCATCAGAGACTGCTGTAACAACTTGTCTTAATTTTTTAGGTCTAATATCACCTACTGCATATACTCCTGTTACATTAGTCATTAAATCTTCATTTGTTAAAATAAAACCTTGTTTATCAATTTCTACATGATTTTTAAAAATTTTACTTTGAGGTTCATATCCAACAAAAATAAATATTCCAAAAGTTTCTCCATCTTCAGGAGAAAATTCTTCAATTTCATTAGTAATATTATTTTTTAAAAGTATTTTTCTTAAAAATTTATCTCCTGTAGCTTCTAATACTTCTGTATTAAATCTAACATCTATTTTTGGATGAGCCAATACTTTATCAGCTATTGTTCTAGCACAAGTAAATTCTGGTTCTCTAACTATAACATGGACTTTTTTAGCATATTTAGTTAAAAACATTGATTCCTCAGCTGCAGCAAATCCTCCACCAATTACAAAAACATCTAATCCTGTAAAAAATTCTCCATCACATGTAGCACAATAAGCTACCCCTCTTCCTGAATATTCTATTTCTCCTGGAAAATTTAATTTTCTTGGAGAAGCTCCTGTAGCTATAACAACTGATAATCCTTTATATTCCTTTCCAGATTTTGTTTTTATAACTTTTATATCTCCATGTAATTCCATATCAATAACTTCATCTTGAATAAACTCATTTTTAAAACTTTTAGCTTGTTCTTTTATTTTATCAACTAATTCACTTCCAGAAATTTCTTTTATTCCTGGATAATTAACAACTTCACTTGTTATTTTTATTTGTCCACCTTTTTCTTCTTTTTCTATAACAAGAACATCTAATTTTGCTCTTCCTCCATAGATTCCAGCTGTAAGTCCAGCTGGTCCTCCTCCTATTACAATCATATCATAAATTTTTTCCATATTCCCTCCTCTATAAAGAAAAGATGTTACTTAAAAAAGCAACATCTTTTTAAATCTTAAAGTTTTCCAACTAAATCAATTGATGGTTTTAAACTTTCTTTTCCTGGTTTCCATTTAGCTGGACAAACCTCTCCATGTTCTCTTACAAATTTAGCTGCTTGTAATTTTCTTAATAATTCACTAGCTTCTCTTCCTATTCCATTAGCATGAACTTCATAAGCTTGGATAACTCCTTCTGGGTCTATAATGAAACTTCCTCTTAAAGCTAATCCCTCTTCTTCTATCATAACTTCAAAAGCTCTTGATAATTTTCCTGTTGGGTCAGCTATCATTGGGTATTGAACTTTTTTAATTCTTTCAGAAGTATCGTGCCAAGCTTTATGAACAAATTCTGTATCTGTTGAAACTGAATATACTTCGCATCCTTCTTTTTTGAATTCTTCATATAAATTAGCTAAATCTTCTAATTCTGTAGGACATACAAAAGTAAAATCAGCTGGATAAAATACTACTGCTGCCCATTTTCCTTTCATTGATTCATTTGTTATCTCTATAAAATCACCATTTTGATATCCTTTTGCTTTAAATTCTTCAACTTTTTTTCCTATTAAAGACATAATCTTCCTCCTGTTTAAAATTTATTGTTATTTGTATTGATTACAAATTTATTATAACAACTATCTTATTTTTTGTCAATAGTTTTTTTGAAATTCAAAATATTTTTTTTTAAAATTATAACAAAAGAATCTTTATATCTTCTAAAAAGTGATTTTAAACTTTATAATTAAAAGGATGTTTATTATATAAAAAGAGTTATTGCCTTTTTTATTATTAAGAAACAAACTTGACAATAACTCCAATATTTTTTCTATTGTTTTTCTAAAATTTCTATCATTTCTTCTAATGACATTTGACCAAAATAAATATTTTTTTCATTTACTACTATAGCTGGAACTCCTACTATATCATGTTTCTTTTTAAATTCTTTATGTGTTAATACATCTATTATTTCAACAGAAACATTTTTATTTCTTGAAACAATAAATTGAGTAGCTTGAACTGTATCTGGACATCTAGTACATTTTAATGAAACTCCTATTTGTACATTTATTTTCTTTTCTATCTTATCTATTCTTTCTAACAATTCCTCTTTTACTTCATCACCAGGCCCAGCTATATTATACAAAGCTTGCATAAAAGAATTTAATTCATGCTCTAAAGGAATTGTGGAATATTTTATTCTTGAGTATTCATTATCTTTATTTAAGATAAATACTGCTGGTAATCTTTCTAAAAGAAATTTTTCATTTATTTCTGGAGAGTTACTTTCATAGATAGAAACTTTTATTTTTTCTGTTAGTCCACTTAATTCTTTTAGTAATTCTTCTAGTGCTTTTGATTTTTCTAAATCTTCTCCTTTTACCATTATAAGATTTAATGGAGATTCAAATCTTTTTGTAAGTTCTACGATTTGTTTTTTCATATCACTATCTAAAATTCCATTCTCTTCACAATCATCTTCTCTTTCTACTCTTGGAAGATTTAATTTTTCCCTAAGTTCAAAAACATATTTTTCTATTCTAGAAATTGCTGTTCCTCCATCTGAAATAGCTGTAACTAATTGTCTTAACTCTTTTGGTCTTATATCTCCTACTGCATATACTCTTTCAACATTAGTTTCCATAAATTCATTTGTTTTTATATATCCCTCTTCTGTTAATTCTACAATTCCTTTATAAATATCAGTTTGGGGAACAAAACCAATAAAAATAAATAAACCTATATTATCGTTATTTTCTGAAATAAATTCTGTTATCTCTCCAGTAATATTATTTTTCATTTTTATTTTTCTAAGAAGGTTATCTCCCTCAGCACTGATAATTTCTGTGTTAAATTTCACTTCTATTTTAGGATTTTTTAATACTTTATCAGCTATTGTTTTGGCACAAGTAAACTCAGGTTCTCTAGCTAGTATGTGAACTTTTTTCCCATATCTTGTTAAAAATATAGATTCTTCTGCTGCTACAAATCCAGCTCCTACAACAAAAATATCCTTTTCCTTAAAAAATTCTCCATCACAAATAGCACAATAACTAACCCCTTTTCCTAAAAATTCATTTTCTCCAACAAAATTTAATTTTTTATGAGTTATTCCACTGGCTATTATTACTGTTAAACCTTTATATTCACCTAATTTAGTTACAACTTTTTTTATATCTCCTTCTAAGTCTAATTTTATAACTTCATCATGAATAAAAGTTACTCCAAACTTTTGAGCTTGTTTTTTCATTACTTCTACAATTTCTTTTCCTTTTATAGAATTTATTCCTGGATAATTGACAACTTCATCAGTTAATTTTATTTGTCCTCCAAAATCATCTTTATCAATAATTAATACATCCAATTTTGCTCTTCCACCATAGATTCCAGAAGTTAAACCTGAAGGTCCCCCTCCAATTACAATAACATCATATACTCTTTCGCCCATAGTTATTCTCCTTTTTTATTTTATAAAATTTATATAATTAAATTCTATTTGTAGATTTATAAAGAAAAATAAGAATTAAAATTATTAAAATAAATACTATTTTCCTTTCAAATTTAAATTAATAAAGTCTTCAAGACTAACTTAAACAACTTCTGTTATTAACCAAAAAAACTAGTTATAAAAAAATCCTAAGAAAATTATAAAAAGTTCAAAATTTAAAGGAGGAATTTTTTCTGCTTTTATATAATTGTATATATCTAAAAAAATAATAATTAAAATAGGTAGTAAAATATATTTAAAAAAATTAAATTTGAGTTTTTCTATTCATTAGTATTATCCTTTCTTTTTTATACTCATACTAATTGTATAAATATAAAATTCCTTTTCGTCAACTCTATCTAAAAATTTATCTTTTATTTCTTATAATATTTATTTTAAAATATTTTCTATTTTCATATCTATTACTTTCTTAAAATATTATATTCTTATTTTTTTATTTTATAAATGTATAAATTAAATTTTTAAATAAAAAAAATTCTTTCAGTAATAAATACTGAAAGAATTTTAATTTTTTTAAACTAGAAAGTAATTATTGCATCTCCAGTATTTACTTGAGTTCCTTTTGCTGCATTGATTGCCTTTACTATTCCTGTTTTTGTAGAATATAAATCTGTTTCCATTTTCATTGCTTCTATTACAGCAACTAAATCTCCCTCTTTTACTGAATCTCCAACTTTTACTTTTATATCAACTATTGTTCCTGGCATTGGAGCCTCAACAATTTCTCCACTAGCTGATGTTGTTTGTGTAGGAGCTGGTGCAGGTGTAGGTTCTGGTTTTGGAGTAGGTGCTGGTGCCACTGGAGCTGGTGCTGCTTTTGGTTGTACAGGTGCTGTTGTAGTTTGAGCTCCTATTTCCTCTACCTCTACTTCATAAGATTTTCCGTTTACATTTACTCTGTAAGCTCTTAACATTGGTTCCTCCTGAATTTCTTTTGTATCTTTTTCTTGAATTGGTTTTTTAACCTCTTCTACTGTTTCTACTTTTGGTTTTCCTCTATTTTCTAAGAATTTCTTAGCATATTCAGGGAATAAAGCATAACTTAGTACATCTTCCATTGATTTTGCTAAACTTCCTATTTCTCCTTTTAATTTTTCTAATTCTGGAGCTATTTTATCAGCTGGTCTACATGTACTAGGTACTTCATCTCCAATAATTATTTTTTGTATTTCTTTATCTATTGGAGCTGGACTCTTTCCATATAATCCTCTTACATAGTCTTTTATTTCTTTAGGTACTACTTTATATCTTTGTTTTAATAATACGTTAAATACTGCTTGAGTTCCTACCATTTGTGACATTGGAGTTACTAATGGTGGATATCCTAAATCTTTTCTTACTCTTGGTATCTCTCTTAATACCTCTTCATATTTATCCATAGCGTTTTGTTGAGATAATTGAGACATTAAGTTAGATAACATTCCTCCAGGAACTTGATATACTAATGCTTTTGGCTCAGTTTCCATTACTTTTGGATTTAATATACCATTTTTTCTATATTTTTCTATTACTCCTTTTAAGTAATCAGCTACTTCACCCAATACTTCCATATTTAATTTAGGGTCTCTCTCTGTATCTTTTAATATTTCAGCAAATACTTCTGTAGCTGGTTGTGATGTTCCTCCAGAGAATGGTGACATTGCTGTATCTATTATATCTACTCCTGCTTCTATAGCATTTGCATATAATATTTGAGCTATTCCACTTGTACAGTGAGTATGTAATTCTAATGGTAATGAACAATTTTCTTTTATAGCTGTTATTAAATCATATCCTGTATCAGGTAATAATATTCCAGCCATATCTTTTATACAAATTGAATCTACTCCCATTTTTTCTAATTCTTTTACTTTTTTTACATAATAATCTATTGTATGAACCTCACTTGTTGTATAAGCTATACATCCTTGACAATGTCCTTTATATTTTTTTATTGCTTTTATTGTAGTTTCTAAGTTTCTAAAATCATTTAATGCATCAAAAGCTCTTATTATATCTATTCCATTTTCTAAAGATTTTTTTACAAATTCTTCTACTACATCATCTGAATAATGTCTATATCCTAATAAATTTTGTCCTCTTATTAGCATTTGTAGTTTTGTATTTTTTACTTTAGCTCTTATAGCTCTTAATCTTTCCCATGGGTCTTCATTTAAGAATCTTATACAAGAATCAAATGTAGCTCCACCCCACACTTCCATAGAATAGAATCCAGCTTGATCCATTTTTTCTATTATAGGCAAAATTTCTTCTGTTGTTAATCTTGTAGCTATTAGTGATTGTGCCCCATCTCTTAGAGATGTTTCTGTTATTTTTAATTGTGTCATAAGCTCTCTCCTATCTTTCTATTTTTTTATTTTTTAACTTATTTTGGTTATATTTTAACACTTTATATATTTTTTTTCAATCATTTTTTATAAAAAAAATACAATTTAAAGGTTAAACTTATTTAGTTCCAAATATTCTATCTCCACAATCTCCTAATCCAGGAACAATATAACATTTTTCATTTAATTTTTCATCTATTTTTGCTGTATAAATATTTACATCTGGATGAGCTTCTTGAACTTTTGCTATTCCTTCTGGAGCTGATATTAAACACATAAAAGTTATATTTTTAACTCCTTCATTTTTTAAATAATCTATAGCATAAATTGCTGACCCTCCTGTAGCTAACATTGGGTCTACTAAAATTACTTTTCTATCTTTTATATCTAATGGAAGTTTACAATAATAATATACAGGTTTCATTGTTTCTTCATCTCTATAAACACCTATATGTCCTACTTTTGCTGTAGGAATTAAAGATAAAATTCCATCTACCATTCCTAATCCAGCTCTTAAAATTGGAACTACTGCTATTGCTTTATCTTTCAATACATATCCTTTTGTTTTTTGAATAGGAGTTTCTACTTCAATTTCTTCTAATTCTAAATCTTTTGTTGTTTCGTATATCATTAATTTTGCTATTTCATTTAAATTTTCTCTAAAAGTTTTAGTATCAGTATTTTTGTCTCTTAAATAAGTTAATTTGTGCTCAATTAAAGGGTGTTTTATTTCTAATATTGCCATGGGTTTTCCTCCTAAAAAAATTTATCTATATAGTAAAAAAGCAGGACCTCAGTCCTGCCTCTTCCTGCCTTATTTGTTAAGATTATATTTTTTGTTGAATTTGTCAACTCTTCCTGCAGTATCTAAGAACTTAGCCTTTCCTGTATAGAATGGGTGGCATTTAGAACATACAGCTATTTTAAGATCTCCTTTAGCATAAGTTGATCTTGTTTCAAATTTTTCTCCACAAGTACATTCAACTGTAACTACTTTGTATTCTGGATGTAGATTCTTTTTCATTCTTTCACCTTCTTTCGATAATAAACTTATAAATTCACAAGAAATTTTACCATATTTTAGATATTTTTGCAAGTGTTTTTTTATAAACATTCTAAAGTATTTATTTTTTATCTCTTTTATTTTTCTTTAATAAATGATAAAATATATATTATTTTCCTGTGAGGTATATATGAATAAAAAATTTTATAGTTATTACATAGAATCTACAAAAGAAAGTGGTATTTTAGATAATTGGGATGATTGTCAAAAAAAAGTTCTAGGTATAAAATCTAGTTATAAGTCTTTTAAAACTTATGAAGAAGCTAAAAATTGGTTAGATAATCTACTTAATCCAAATGGAAAAAATATTTCTTCTACTAAAACTAATTCTAAATTTTATGCTTGTTTTTATATTAATGATAAGTCTTATAAAATTTTTGATAATTGGACTCAATGTAAAGAAGAGATAGAAAATAATCAATGTCGTTATAAATCTTTTAAAACTTATGAGGAAGCTAAAAATTGGTTGGAAGATGGAGCAATTTATCAAACAAAAGCTCTTATTGAAAAAACTCTTGTTGATGGAATCTATTTTGATGCTGGTACAGGTAGAGGAATTGGAGTTGAAGCTAAAGTTTCCTTTAAAAATGGAATTTCAATTTTAAAAAGATATTTTCCTAATGAAAATATAAATGAATTTGGAAATTTATCCTTAGGTTTTGAAAAAACAAATAATTTTGGAGAATTAAAAGCTTTAGATATGGCTCTTGATATTGCTCTAAAAGAAAATATTTTAAATATTTTCGGAGATAGTGCTTTAATTATAAATTATTGGTCTAAAGGAATTATAAAAAGTGATATTAATAGTGAAACCATTGAACTTTCTAAGATAGTTTCTTATAAAAGAAAAAAATTTGAAAAAATTGGTGGTACTATATCACATATATCTGGTGATATTAATCCTGCTGATTTAGGTTTCCATAAATAAAGGAGGTATTTTGGAATTTATTAAACTTTTTTCTACTGAACATATTATGTACATTTTATTTTTTACTGTTTTTTATGGCTCTTTATTATATTTAAGAAAATTTATAAATAGTAGATTTTTTGAAATTTCAATAGCTTCTACTATGGGAGTAATTAAAATCCTTGGTTATATAGGAAGATTTTATATTAACCATGAACCTTTATATGCTCTATTTCCTATTCATATATGTAATGTTTCTTTTATTATGGCAGTAATCTTCATGATAAAACCAAATATAAAAGCTTTTCAGATTATTTTTTATATGTCTTTAGGAGCTTTAGCTGCTATTTTATTCCCAGAATCTGTAGTAGTTTTTCCTAATCCTTTTGGAATATTATTTTTCTTAGAACATTTTTTTATACTATTTATGATTGTATATCAAATGATTTATTTAGGATTTAGTCCTACTAAAAAAGGAATTTTATATACTTTTATATGTTTAAATATTTTAGCAATAGTTGCTTATAATTTTAATAAATTTTTTAATACTAATTATATGTATATAAATCACAAACCTTTGACTCCTACTCCACTTGATTTCTTTGGCCCTTGGCCAATTTATATATTAGTAGTTGAAGTACTATTTATTTTTCTTGGATTTTTATTTTATTTATTATTTAGAAAAAGAAAATAATTCCTAATAAAATCAATATAAAAAGAGGATATTATAAAACAATATCCTCTTTTTTATTTAGGCATTACGTAAGCCGGGTTTTGTATCAGTTAATTATTTATCTAGACTTACAATTACTTATAAGTTCAAGCAACTTACCATGAAAGTGGACGAGCAGCCCTTAACCTTTCTTTCTTAGTCTTGCTCCAGAGGGGGTTTACAAAACATTTTCAGTTCCCTAAAAATTTGGTAGTCTCTTACACTGCCTTTTCACCCTTACCATTTCTGGCGGTTTGTTTTCTGTTGCACTTTCCTTAGAATTACTTCCAATAGCCGTTAGCTATCCTCTTGCTCTATGGAGCCCGGACTTTCCTCTTGAATAATCAAGCAATTAACTGTAATACCTACAGTTTTTTATTATATCATACTTTTCTTTTTTTAGCTAGTAGAATCTTCATTTTCCTCTTCAGGAATGACTTTTTCTAAAGCTTCCAATACACCTATTATATATTTCTCATACTCTCTATTATAAAGTTCTTTTTTAAAGTTATCCAATATAATACCTAAATCAACAGATTTTTCTTCCATATTCAAGTCTTCTGAAAATTTTAACTCTATTCCTAACTCATCAGTTTCTATATTTTGAATATTAAAAATTAAAACTTTTTGAGGATTTTCTGTATAAAAATCATTTTCTCCTTCAAAAATATTTAAATAGACTTTTATATTTTTAGAATTCTCTAATTTTTCTATAGCTCTTTCAACTCTTCTTAACTCTTTAAAATTTAAAATATCTTTTTCCATATTTACTTTTGCAAAAGCAAGAGAAAATATAAACATATTAATTATAAAAAATTTTATTATTTTTTTCATTTTTTCTCCATTATATCTTAGTAAAAACAGGTAAGTCATTAAATTCAATTATATTAATATCTTTTATTTCTTCTAACTCTTTTAAAATTATTTTTCCAAAAAAATGTTCTGTTTCATAATGCCCTATATCTATTATTATAAAATTTTCTTCTAAAGCCTCTAAAGCCTCATGATATTTTACATCACCTGTTATTAATAAATCAGCACCCATTTTTTTAGCTTTTCTCCAATAACTACTTCCTGCACCATTTACAATAGCAATTTTTTTTATTTTTTTAGAATTTAACTCTCTACCAACTACTCTTATATTTTCTTTTAAAAAAGTTTCTTTTATTTTTTGTAAAAAATTATTAAACTCTTCTTTTTCATTTAAAGAATAAACTCTCCCTATTCCACATTCATTCTCTTTTATTTCATCTATTATTTTACCATTAGTTAAACCTAATCTTTCTCCTACAAAATCATTTAATCCACCAATAGTACTATCTAAATTTGTATGTAAAGTATAAATTGAAATATTATTTTCTATTGCTTTTATTATTTTATTCCCTAAAATTGTATCACTATTAATTCTTTTAATCTCTGAAAATATCATAGGATGGTGTGAAATAATTAAATCTACATTATTTTTTATTGCATTTTCTAAAACCTTATTAGTTACATCTAAAGAAATCTGTATCTTTTTTATTTCATTATTTCTTTTTCCAATTAATAATCCTACATTATCCCAATCCTCACTATTTGTTGTAGGAAATTTTTTTTCTAAAACTTTTATTATTTCATTTAATATCATAATGAAAACATCCTTCCATCTCTTGAAGAAATTTTAGCTAATGCTTTAGTAAATAACTCTTCTCCTTTATTCTTTTCTAATCCCATTTCTTTTTCTATTTCTAAAACAGAATATCTTTTATCATATCCCAAACCAAAATAATATTCCATTGTCTTTATTTCATCATATGAAAGAGTAAACAAAACATCATCTATTGATAAATTTTCAATAATTTTTATTTTCTTTTCTTTATCTTCATTTGTTATTTCAACTTCATCCATATGAGTTTTTGTAAAATAGAATAAAAATTCTTGTCTTATTTGTTCAAATCTTTCTTCTGTATATATTCCCATTTGTCTTGCTGCCCAAATTCTAATATATTTCTTTATATCTCCATTATCATAAGTATATCTATTGATGGCTTCAACAGCTCCCATTATTCCTTCTTGAATAAGCTCTAAATACTCTACGCCTTCTCTTACAAAATAAAGAGCAATTCTTGCTACCTCATTAAAATTATCAATTAAAAGTTTTTCTCTAACTTCTTCTTCCTCTATTTCATTACTTAAATTTTGATATTCTTCTTCTGTTAAAGGCTCATATAAATTTATTTCTTCTAAATAATCTAAAACGTCATCATTTTCTAACTCTTGTACCTCTCTTTTTGAAACTAAAAACTCATTTTCTCTTTCTAATTCCACATCAAAATCTAAATTTTCAATTAAAAAGTTAGCAAACTCATTATTATCTCTATATTTTTCAAATACAAATCTTTCAAAATTTTCTATTAACATTCTTTCTCCTTATTTAAAAATAGGAGCTTTTGCTCCTATTCTTATTTTTGTTTGAAATCTTCTAATTTTTTTCTTCTACTAGGATGTCTTAATTTTCTTAAAGCTTTTACTTCAATTTGTCTAATTCTTTCTCTTGTAACTTTAAATATTTTTCCAACTTCTTCTAGAGTTTTTGGCGCTCCATCTTCAAGTCCATATCTATATCTTAAAACTTGTTTTTCTCTGTTATTTAAAGTATTAAGAACCTCATTAAGTTGTTCTTTTAATAAAACTCTATTAGTTTCTTCATAAGGATTTAACATTTTGTTATCCTCTACAAAATCTCCTAATTCACTATCTTCTTCACTTCCAACAGGAGTTTCTAAAGATATTGGGTCTTGATTCATCTCTTGAATAGCTTTTACTTTTTCTACTTCAAGATTTAATCTCTTAGCTATGATATCAGGAGTAGCATCTCTACCTGTTTCTTGTAAATAAACTCTAGCTTCTTTTTTAATTTTATTAATTGTTTCTATCATATGAACAGGTATTCTTATTGTTCTACCTTGGTCAGCTATGGCTCTTGTAATAGCTTGTCTTATCCACCATGTAGCATATGTTGAAAACTTATATCCTTTTGTATATTCAAACTTATCAACAGCTTTCATAAGTCCAATATTTCCCTCTTGAATTAAATCAAGAAGTTTTAATCCTCTATTTGTATGTTTTTTAGCAATACTAACAACTAATCTTAAATTTGCTTCTACTAATTGTTGTTTTGCATAGTCATCCCCTTCAAAGGCTCTTTTTGCATAATCTAATTCTTCTGCATGACTAAGTAATGGGATTTGTCCTATTTCTCTTAAATACATTTTAATAGGCTCATCTACTCCCATTTCATTAGGTATTATTCCACCATAATAATCATCATCTGAGAAATCATCTCTTCCATAATCATCAAAATCATCTAAATCCATATCATCAAAATCATGGAAATCTAAATCATCTAAGTCTCCAAACTCATCTTCATCTAATATATTTTGTCCCGAAAATTCATCATAATCCATATAATCTAATGGGTCTTTTTCTACTTTCTTTTCTTGTACTGAGCTTGTTTTCTTATTATTTTTAACAACTAAATCTTTCTCAAGAACTACTTCTATTCCTTGGTCTATCATTCCCTCTATTAGTTGTTTAATCTTTTCAACAGAAAGTTCATCTTTTAATTCTCTATTGATTTCTTCATAAGTTACTACCTTATCTTGAATAGCTTTACGAAGTAATGCAAGAACTTTTTCATTTGTTATTAATTCTTTTAATCCTTCCATAGTTGAAAAGCCTCCTTATAAAATATTATATTCACTTAGTATCCCCCTAAAATTTTTATATTTTTCCAATAATTCCTCAAAACTTATATCAGAATATAAACAAATTTCTATCTTTTTTACCTCTAGTGAAAATTTCAAATTTTTCATTTGCATGTTTATATCCTTTATCTCTTTTATGAACCAAGATTTAAATATTTCCTTTAACAACTCTTGCTTTTTTTTATTATCTGTATAATCTAAAGCTCTGTATTGCATTATAAATAATTTATTTTTTTCTTCTTCTGTAAAATTCTCTCTTTCTATAAATTCTTTAAACTCTTTTAAGAAATTTATATTTTTATTTTCGTTAACTTCTTCAAAAAAATAAAATATTTTTTTCACAAAAGATGACTCTATATTTTTATCAGAAAAATATTTATAAAAATCAATCTGTGAAAAAATCAATTCAACAGTCATTTCTTCTAATATACTAACACTACTTGTTTTTTCCTTTTCTTTTTCTAAAAAAAACTCTTTTCTTTCTTCTTTTTTTTGATAAATATTGTTATCTACTAAAGTTTCTTGTAATAATTTTTTTTCTATACCTGTATATTTGGATAATTTATCTAAATAAAGACTTCTCTCTAAAGTAGATTCTACATTCTTAAAAAATTCTTTAAATCTATCTATAAATTTTTCTTTAGACATTATATTAGATAAATCATATTCTTTTGAATACATCTCATATAAGAAATCAAATATTTCTAAAGAATTTTTTACTGCCTTTAAAAAAGCTTCTTTCCCAAAATTTTTTAAAAATTCATCAGGGTCTTTAGCATTTTCTAATTTTAAAACTCTAATATTAAATCCTAAATTTTTTAATATTAAAGCTGTTCTTTCTGTTGCCATTTGTCCAGCATTATCCATATCCAAAGACATTATAATATTATTAGTATATTTTTTTAGTAACTCTCCTTGTTCATATGTAAAAGCAGTTCCCAAAGAAGCAAGTGCCACATCAAACCCATAACAATGAGCCGATAAAACATCCATGTACCCTTCCATTAATAATGAATAATTTTTTTTCTTTAAAATATTTCCCTTATCTTTTATTCCATAAAGATTTTTTCCTTTTTTGAATATTGGTGTATCTGGTGAGTTTATATATTTAGGAACTTCTTTATTATTCTCTAAAGTTCTTCCTCCAAAAGCTATAACTTTCCCACCTATTGAATATATAGGAAAAATTATTCTATTTCTAAAAGTATCATATACACCTTTTTCTCCATTTTTGGCTAAACCTAACTCTATAATATCTTCTTTTTTATGTCCCTTTACTACAAGGTAATCATACAGACTACTCCACTCATTCAAAGCATATCCTAACTGATTTTCTCTTATTATTTTAGGATTAACACCTCTTTTATTTAGATATTCTAAAGCTATTCTTCCATTATTTTCAAAAATATTATCTTGATAATATCTATGTGCATCTTCCATTATCTTATAATATTTTTCATTCTCATTTTCTTTTGCAAAATTTCTTTTATATTCTTTTATAGAAATATTATATTTTTTAGCTAACTCTTCAATAGCTTCTTCATAAGAAATTTTATAATACATAGAGTAAAATTTAATTGCGTTTCCACCAGCTCCACAAACAAAACATTTACAAATATTTTTAGTCGGGCTAACTGAAAATGAAGGAGTTGTATCAGGGTGAAAAGGACAAAGCCCCTTATAATTAGCTCCACTTTTCTTTAATTCAATTACATCTCCTACTACTTCTTCTATTCTTAATTGATTTAATAAATTTTCTATATCTTCTGACCTATATCTCATTAACTTCTCCTAAAAGAAATCTCCAAAAGTATATTATAATATATTTTATTATAAATATCAATTATTTTAATAAAACTCTCTTAATTTCCTGATTAGAAAGGCAACCTATAAAGGTTGCCTTTTTTTATTTTAAAACCTCTTGTATCTTTTCTGTTGCTTTTTGAGCTTTATAATCTCTTTCAACATTTTCTTTTACTTCTGATAAGTCTACTTTTCTAGGTTTTATTTCATTCACTTTTTGGAAAAGGAAAATTTCTCCATCTAAATTTTTAGCTACAACTTTGTTTAAAGGAGCTTTATAAATTTCATTTGTTAAATTTTCTTTATATCCTAATCCTGGAATATATCCTTGGTCTGTGATTCCGTTAAATAAATTAGTATTTAGATATTTATCCAATGGTAAATCTCCAAAAGTTAATTCCCCATTAGAAATTTTTTCTGCTTGTTCTTGAACTTCTTTTAATTTATTAGCAATAGTTTCTTGAGAAATCTCATTTTTTACTAAAATATGACTAGCTTTTACTTTATCTCCATCTTTCTCTTGTACATAAATTATATGTGAACCAAAAACTGTATTAACAACTTCTGGATATATTTTTCCCGCTTCACCTTTAAAAGCTGCCTCAGAAAACTCTGATACCATTTGCTCTTTTGTAAACCAACCTAATTCTCCTCCATTTGCTGAACTTGGATAATCAGATTTTTCTTTTGCAATACTTGCAAAATTTTCTGGTGTTACAGTTACTAATATCTCTTTAGCTTTTTTTTCAGAATTTGCTTTATCTAAATCAGATGGCTCTATTTTTACAAAAGAAATATAAGCATCAGCTGATGGTTGTATATCATATCTTGCTCTATTTTTTTCAAAATAACTATTTAATTCTTCTTGTGTAGGAGTTATCTTCTTTTCTATAGCATTATAAATACCATCATAAGCTTCCTTTACTTGTAAAGAAATTGGTAACCCCTCTTCTAATTTAACCTGATATTCTTCTGCTTTTTTTAATATCTTTATTTGTGTATCAATAAATCTATCTGTTTCTTCTAAAGCTTTATCTTTAGGAACTCCATTACTTATAAATGTAATATAAATTTTATTATAATCTACATTAGTAAAAGTAATTCCCTCTTTTTCTACTTTTGTTTTTTCTAAGTAGTTTGTAAATTGTGGGTCAACATCTGTAATAACCATTTTTTCTTTTAATTTAGTAATCTCTTTTTGATATAATTCTCCTGCTTTTTCTTCTTTTAAATATCCTCTTATTTGTTCTTTACTTTCCTCTAAAGAAAGTCCTTGTAACATTGTAAATTTATTTTCTTCATAGAATTCTTCTATTTCTTCATCTGTTACACTAATATTTCCACCTATTGTTTCTTTAAGTTTTATACTTTTCATACTTCTTTCTAATTCTTTCTTTAAAGAAGCCTTTGTATAACCTTGAGCTGTTAACATCCTTTTAAATTGTTCTTTGTCTTTAAAATTAGATTCTAAGTTATTATACTCATTATTGATATCTTTAGATGAAATCTTTATTTTTAAACTATCAGCCATTTCTTGAACAAGTTCATTTTCTATTACTTGGTCCAAAGCTAAAGTTCCTACTATATCTTCATCTATTTCATTTTTAAAATTATTTGATATCATATTCTTACTTCTTAATACATCTTCTATTTTTATTTTGTTTCCATTTATTTTTAAAGCATAATTTTTAGTTGATGAATATGTTATGTGATTCATTACATATAATGCTAATGAAGAAACAATAAAAGCTACTGTTATAATTACAGTTATAACTTTCATTTGTTTTCTAAATTTTCTAATAGCCATGATATTTTAGTCCTTTCTTTCTGTTTTTTATTTATCATCTAATTTATATTTTCTGATTTTTTCATATAAAGTTGTTCTTCCTATTCCTAAAATCTTAGCTGTTTCTTGTTTATTCCATCTAGTTCTTTGTAATGCCATAGCAATAACAACTCTTTCAACATCATCAAGACTAAATATTTCTTTTTCTAATATTTCTTTTAATGGTCCAATTCCTGAGACAGTTTTATTTTCAACTGTATCAGATTTCATTTTTATTTCAAGAGGTAGATTTTCAATATCAATTATTCTTTCATCTGATAAGATTATCATTCTTTCTAACATATTTCTTAATTCTCTAATATTTCCAGGGAAAGCATATTCTAATAAATATTTCATTACTTCTCCTGAAAGTACAGGAATTGGTTTATTTAAATCTTTAGAAATTCCTGTTAAAAAATAGTTTGCTAATAATGGTATATCCTCTCTTCTATCTCTTAAAGGTGGAACTTCTATTTTAAATCCATTTAATCTGTGATATAAATCTTTTCTGAATTTTCCTTTTTCAATTTCATCTCTTAAATCTTTATCTGTAGAAACTATAAATCTTACATCAGCTCTTTTAGCTCTAGTTCCTCCAACTTTTCTATACTCTCCATATTCAATAACTTTTAAAATTCTTGATTGGATTTTTATATCTATTCCAGCTATCTCATCTATAAATAAAGTTCCTCCATCAATTTCTTCTAGAATACCTTTTTTACTAGATATAGCTCCTGGGAAAGCTCCTCTTTCATATCCAAATAATTCTCTTTCTAATACTTCACTTGTCATTGTTCCACAATTTAAAGTATAAAAATCCTTTCTTCTTCTATCACTTTTTCTATAGATTTCTCTAGCAACTAAAGTTTTTCCAACCCCAGCTTCTCCTGTAATTAGTATAGGTAAATCTGTTGTTGCCATTTTTTCTACTTTAGCTTTTACTTCTTTTATTTTTATAGATTGTCCTATTATTTCTTTTTGTTCTTCTAATTCAGCTATTTTCTCTTTTAATTTTTTATATTTTTTTACATTTTCAATATTTACTAATGCTGGTTTTATAAGTTTTACTATTTCTTCTCCATTAATTGGTTTTAAAGCATAACTATAAATTCCAGCTTTTTCTAATTCATCTAAAATTTCATCTGTTTCTTCATCTATAAGACCAATTGTTACAAATTCTTTCCCTAATCCATTTAATTTTTTCTTTGCATCAATAAAATTAAACCATGTTAAATACTGGTCTAATAATACCACATCAAAATCACTTTCTCTCAACATATCTAATCCATCAAGTAAGTTATTGAAAGTTATAACTTCATAATATTTAACTAATTCTTTTCTAATTTCTTTTAAAACTTCTTTTCTTTCAGATATTGCTAATACTGACTTTTTCATTACTACCTCCTAATTTTTATATACTATTCTTAAAAATATTTACGAACTATTTTAAAACTTTTATATCTGTATTATAATAGTTTTTTTGTATTTTTTCAAGACTTTTTTTTAATTATATCCTTTTATTAATTTTTTTGTTTATTTTATAAACTAGAATTTTCTACTTTTATCTTATCAAATTCATAAAATCATTAGCTGTTATAAATATAATCAACATAAATATAATAATAATTCCACCATAATGAATTCTTTCTTCTACTTTTTTATTCACTTTTATTTTTAATATTTCTAATATAACAAATATTAATCTTCCTCCATCAAGAGCTGGAAATGGTAACAGATTAAAAATTCCAATATTTATTGAAAGAACTGCCACTAACCACAGTAAAGTTCCAATTCCTAATTTACTAGCTTCTCCTACTATATTTATTATTCCAATAGGTCCACTTATTTCCTCTCTTTTTACTTCCCCATTTATCATCATTTTTAAACTATCCAATATATTTCCAAAACCTTTTAAAGCTAAATTTAAACTTTCACCTATTCCATATTTTTCTATATGATACTCTGGAGATATCCCTAAATAATATTTATTATTTTCATTATTTTTAGTTAATTTTGTAACTATTTCTTTTTTTTCTCCATCTCTTTCTATCAATATATTTTTTTCTAAATCTTTTGAATTATCTAAAGAGTTTATAGTTTCTTTTATATCCCACCAAGTATTTATTTTTTTACCTTCAATTTCTAATATTAAATCTCCCTCTTGTAGTGTAGTATTTTTTTCTGAAATTACCTTTCCTACTACAGGTCTTTCATCTATTTTTATCTCTCCACTTGTATATATCATTCCAAATAATATTGTATAAGCTAATAAAAAGTTCATAAAAACTCCAGCTATTAAAACTATGAATCTTTGATAAGCTGGTCTTAAATTAAATCCATCTTCACTTTTATCTTCTAAGTCCATACCTTTAATATTTACATACCCACCTATTGGAATTGCTCTAAAAGAGTATTTAGTTTTCATTCCATCATAAGTATACACTTCTGTTCCCATTCCTACAGAAAATTCTTCCACAGGTATTTTAAATAATCTAGCACTTAAAAAATGTCCTAACTCATGTATTAAGATAATAACGCCTAAAACGAGTAAGGAAATTAAAATTTTCATTATCTTTCCTCCAATTTATTCTTTACAATTTTGTATATTTCCTCTGATATTTCCTCTATTGTTTTTAATCTTCCATTTTCTACACAATTAACTTCTGTCCAACCTTGAGTTTTTGCAACTTCACAAGCATTTTCATATGATTTTCTCATATATTCCTCATCTCTTTCATGAATATCTTTCTTCTCTTCTCCTGTGATTTTATTTTTTCTATTAGCCATAAGGATTTTAGCAAACTCAAGTGGCATATTTATGAAAATTACTAAATCAGCTCTAGGAATTCCAATTTTTTCAAATTCTAAATCCTCTAGCCACTCAATATATTTTCTTTTTTCTTCTTTTGTCGCCAACTTTGAAGCCTGATGAATTATATTTGATTGAACATATCTATCTGTAACTATTACTCCATTATTATTGTAAAATTCTTCCCAATCTTTTTTAAAAGAAGCATATCTATCAATAGCAAACATAGTTGAAATTGGATATGGATTAACTTTTAATGGAGTTTCTCCAAACTCACCAGCTAAATACATTTTTACAGGTGCACAAGCTGGACTATCATAATTAGGAAAAGTTATTTTTTTTACATTTAATTTATCTAATAATAATTTTTCAAAAAGTCTATTTGTTTGAGTTTCTTTTCCACTAGAATCTGTACCTTCTATAACTATTATTTTTCCCATTTCTCTCTCCTAAATAATATTTACATAATTTTTGTATACCCATTCTCTAGTAGCATTATCTACCTTTAATATAGAATCTAAGTCATTTATCTCTACCAAAGAATGATTATCCATTGCTTTTTCTATAATTTTATAAATATCTAAAAATTTTATTTTTTTATTTAAAAATAACTCAACAGCTATTTCGTTAGCAGCATTTAAAACTGTAGGCATTGATTTTCCAATCTTTCCAGCTTTATAAGCTAAATCTAATCCTTTAAAAACTTTTCTATCTGGTTCTTCAAAAGTTAAGTTTCCTACTTTTAATAAATCTAAAGTATCTAAACAATTATTTTGTATTCTATCAGGATAAGTAAAAGCTAATTGTATTGGAAGTTTCATATCAGTAACACCTAATTGAGCTATAACTGCATTATCTTGAAATTCTACAAGAGAATGAATTATACTTTGAGGATGAATTACAACTTTTATTTGGTCGTAATCTACATTAAACAAATGATGAGCTTCTATAACTTCTAATCCCTTATTAACAAGTGATGAAGAATCCACTGTAATTTTTTTACCCATTGACCAATTTGGATGTTTTAGAGCTTCTTCAACAGTAACATCTTTTAATTCTTCCTCTTTTTTTCCTCTAAAAGTTCCACCACTTGCTGTTAAAATAATATTTTTTACTTGAGATTTTTTTCCAGCAAGTAATGATTGAAATATCGCTGAATGCTCACTATCTACAGGAATTATTTCTGACTTAGAATTTTCTTTTAGAAGTTTATTTATATAATCTCCACCAGCTACCATTGTTTCTTTGTTAGCTAAAGCAATTCTTTTTCCTAATTTTATTGCTTCTGATGTAGCTTCAATTCCAATAGCTCCTATTACAGATACTAAAATTATATCAGTTTCCTCTAATTGTCCTAATTTTTTTAATCCCTCTCTACCTACATAAACTTCTAATTCTGGAAATTCAGCCTTTATTTTTTCTTTTCCCTCTTCTGTTCCTATAGAAATATATTTTGGATTAAATTCTTTTATTTGCTCTATTATTAATTTATAATTACTATGAGCACTTAATCCTATTACATTAAATTCATCTCTTTTATTTCTAATAATTTCTAAAGCATTAGTTCCTATACTTCCTGTTGACCCCAATATTGTTATATTTTTCATAACTTACTCTACCTCATTATTCAAATATTTTTAATATATAATATGCCATTGGAATAACAAAAATCATACTGTCAAATCTATCAAGTATCCCACCATGTTCTCCTAAAATTCTACTTGAATCTTTTGTTTTAAATTCTCTTTTAAACATTGATTCAGCCAAATCTCCGATTTGTGCTGTTATACTTACTATTAATCCTAACCAAAATATTGCTATATTATTATCTGATAAATGAAATATTTTATTTATTACAAATAAACTAAGAATCGTAAAAATAATTCCTCCAATAGCTCCCTCTTTTGATTTTTTAGGGCTGATTATAGAAAATCCTTCTTTAAAGAATTTTCTTCCAATACTCATTCCAACAAAATATGCTGCTGTATCACATACCCATACCATAATTTGAACTGCAATAAGCCATTTACCACCATTCTCAAGACCTTGAAACATTATAATATGTCCAAACATCAAACCAATATAAATTATTCCTAATAAACTTGTTCCAACATCTCTAGTTGTATTTTCTATTTGATTTTTTATAACTCTTATACCTAACATTAAAACTAAAGATAGAATTATAAGTCCAAAAGTTTCTTCAAGCCCCACAAAATACATAACATTTGGGATTAATACCCCTGTTAATACACCTAAATTTTTATAAGGTTTTATTTCTACAACCTCTGACATTTTATAAAATTCATGTAGAGCTATACCTATAATTATACTAGCAAGTAATAATAAATAAATATCTCCTTTTAAATATATAAACATTAATACAGGAATACCTAATATGGCTATTAATATTCTATTCAGCATCTAATCTTCCTCCAAATCTTCTTTCTCTTTTGTTATAACTGTATATTGCCTTTTCTAATTCTTTTTCATCAAAATCTGGCCAATAAGTATCTGTTATATAAAATTCTGAATAAGCTATTTGCCAAAGAAGAAAATTTGAAATTCTAAATTCTCCACTTGTTCTTATAATTAATTCTGGGTCTGGCAAATCATTATATAGATATTTTGAAAAATTTTCCTCTGTAACCTCCTCTTGAGAATCCTTTATTTTTTTTATTGCATCAATTATTTCAGCTCTTCCTCCATAATTAAATGCAATATTTAATGTCATTTTATAATCTTTTGAAGTTTCTTCTTGTAATTTTTCTATTGCTTTTAAAAGAGATTCACTAACTCCCTCTTTTCTTCCTGAAACCATAAATCTTACATTATTATCTAATAACATTTTTCTTTCTGAGTTTATATATGTTTTAAACAAAGTCATTAAAGCATTTACTTCTTCTTGTGACCTTTTCCAATTTTCTGTTGAGAAAGCATAGACTGTTAAATACTCTACCCCTATTCTTCTACAATGTTCTACTATTTTTCTTAAGGCTGTTGCTCCAGCTTTATGTCCAAAAACTCTAGGTCTATTTTTACTTTTAGCCCATCTTCCATTTCCATCCATTATAATTCCAATATGTTTTGGTATATTTATATTTTTTTCCAATTTTTCACCTCACTTATTATTCTAAGATTCTATCATATATTTTGTTTTTTTTCCATACATATTTACATTATATTCTTTTTTTAATCTTGTTATTTTTTTATTTTATTTAATAATTTAGATTTGTTAATAATAAAAGCCCGAGATTTCTCTCGAGCTTTTACCTTTATGAATATTAATTACATTAAAACAACTAATTTATTTAAGTAGTCTTATTTTTCATATTTTACTTCTACTCTTCTATTTTTTGCTCTTCCTTCTTTTGTTCTGTTGTCTACTACTGGTCTATCTTCTCCATATCCTTTTGTTTCATATTTTAATTTTTCATTTGTTACATTTTTCTTTAATTCTTCTTCTACTGCTTTGGCTCTTCTTTCTGATAGACCTTGGTTGTATTCTCTTGTTCCTGTCCAGTCTGTATGCCCTTCTAATTTTAATGTTCCTTTATATTTTTTTTTATTCAATTCTTTTGATACTTTTTCTATTGTTTCTTTTCCTTCTGGTTTAATTTCTGATTTATCAAAGTCAAATAGATTTGTTAATGAAAAATCTTTTATACTACTAAACTTATATCTAAATCCTAAATTAAATTGCCATGAATTATCATCTCTATGACCAAATTGTCTTTCTATATCTGCATATACATATAGATTTTCTGTCATATTTTTAGCTGCTCCTATTCCTACATCATACCAAGTTCCTTTATTTTTGTAATTTCTAAATTCTTCTCCTAGTGAACCTGTCATATCCACAGCATTTACATCTTGTTCTCCTAAAAATTCATGATTTACATCTGCTTTTAAGTAAATTGTATTGTCTTTACCGTTATCGTTATAGAAATCATGACCTAATCTAAATCCTATACGACCAATTAAACTATGAATATCACTATAATCTACTCTTGTTCCTTGATTTGTTGTATAATCTACATCTTCTATATATGTATATTGTAATTGCGCTTGTGGTTCAAAGTATGTTTTTTCTGTTAAATCGTATCTTTTCCCAAATTCTGCACTTGCTCCTAAGAATAGGTTTCTAAAATCCCCTTCTACTTTAGCTCCAGTTTCTCTTCCATTTATACTGAAGTTATTTGACATTCTTCCTACTCTAAATACATAGTCACTATAGAATCCATCATTATAAACATTTGTATCATATAACCATAAAGCTACACGGTCTATATCTGCTTCTCCTATTATATTTTTATATTCCATAGTTCCTTCTGTGTATTCAAGCGCTATTCCTCTATATTCATTTCCTTTTCCATCGTCCATTGGATAAGTTTTGTCATAACCTAATTGGTACATATTATTACGTAATCTATATTCTTTATCTTCTCCAACTCTATCATTTCTAATTCTTGTCCAAATTCCCTCATCACCATCTACAAAACTCATATCTCCTAAACGTTTATTAAGGTTATCCATATATACAGCACTTGCATAGTTGGCTCTTGACATTTCTAATATAGTTTTTCCACCATCATTGATTTCTTCTCCTACTCTTGTTAAATACCAGTTTTCAGAAGCAATAAATTTTCCTTCTTCTGTAGTTGTTTCGTCATCAGCTAATGTTATTTCCAAAGTTGTTGATGTATTATCTTTTGTTTGTTCTTTATTTCCAGAAACAAGACTATCTCCTGGTTTATTAGCACTTGCTCCATCACCATTATAAACTTTATTTTCTTCATCATTTATATCATAATCTTCATTATGAGTTTCAAAAGAAACATTATTAATACCTCTTTCTTTTACCTCATTTACTTCAAATGTTACTTTTCCATAAGCATTTTTTCCTAATGTAGCAAAACGTAATTTTTCTCCATAATCTAAAGATAAAACACTATCTGTTAAGTTTATTTTTTGAGTTAATACTTTAGATTCTTGACCATCTGAATTATCATCTAAAGATAGTGCCTCAATTCCAGTACCTACATCATAAATATATAACATATTTCCTAATTCTTTTTCCTCTGCGTTTAATGTTAAATTAAAAGTTCCTTCTCCAGTTAGATTTTTTATTCTCAAAGCGTTTCCTTCATATGTTAAATCTACAACTCCACCACCATCAGTAAAATTAAGATTAGTTATAAAGCTTTGACCTATGACATTCCACATAGCATTATTTCCTAAATTTAAAGTAACTTCTCCACCTGAAGTTATATCTGATGAGAATTTATCATTACGCAACCCTATACCATCAAAATCTCTTGAAGAATAATCATCTACTCTTCCAACAAAGTATCCACCATTAGACATATCTAAATTTACTTTTCCGCCATTAGCTGCAAGAACTTCTCCTACTACTATTGTACTACTATTTTTTCCATTATTTATTTCTATTAATGATTTCTCTTTTCCTGAAATAATATCTCCTATTAAATAAATCTTACTTTCATCTTTTCCTTCTACTTTTATTTTTCCTCCAGCTGTTGCCATCAAAGAAATATCCGTATTTTCTATAATTTCTTTTGCTTTTTCTGTATAAATATCGTCTGGATTATAAGGATTGTCTTCTTTTTCAAATATATCATTTCCAGAAATTATTGTTAAACTTCCATTTACAGTAGATGACGAATCTTTTCCTTCTGTATATATTCCTACATTATTAATTTTAATATCATCTTTTTGTCCATCTTCGCCAGTATTACTTATTATAGTAGTATTACCTGATAAACTAATATTACCACCTTCTATAGCTTGAATTACTGGTCTTACCATCAAATTTTCTTTATCATATTTTTGAATTAAATAATTATTTCCTTCAAAACGATTAGTTCCATTAAATACCATGTTAGCATTTTTACTTGTTATAGCTATATCACTAGATTTGAATTCATTTATTCCAGCTATTTCAAATTTATTTTCTTTTCCTTCAATCTTTATTCCTTGAGTTACATCATCAAAAAAACTAGTTACAGTTGAATTAGTACCAACTTGTTTTGCGCTTTCTCCAGTTAATTGTTTTCCATTTACTTCCATAATAAGATTACTACCAGTTAAAGAAATTTTTCCTCCATTACTATTTTCTATTCCCATAACAGTATTATTTTCAGAAGAGTTTCTCCATAAATGTTGTCCTTCTCCAGAAAAATTAAGAGTTAAATTTCCTTTATTTGAAGTAGCATTCCCATTTATTAAAGAGCCTGAAGCAATATTTAAATTTATTAATCCACTATTAGAAGCTAAAATGTCTCCTTTTATATTATATAATATTTCTTTATTATTTTCAGAAGTAATTTTTCCATATTCACTATCAGCCCAAATAGCTTTTCCTGAATTAAGATTAATAGTTACATTATTTCCCTTTAATAATATTTCACTGCCATGTCTATTTTTTCCACCAAATATAAATCCACCTAGGCTCTTATTATTAGCAACTATACCATTATTATCTTTATATCCATTTATAACTACATCTCCAACTTCAATATATCCATCTTTTCCTGCCCATATACCATAAGAATTATTTTCAAATAAATTTATATTTGTTATTCCTTTTAAATATATTTCCCCTTTTCCTTTTGAGTTATCTCTTAAAGTTTCATCACAACCTGCAAAAACAGCAGTATAACCCTTACCATAAATATCAATTTTAGCTGATTCATTTATAGTAATTTTATGAATTTCATTTTCACTTTGTATTGATGAATTAGCTCTTATTCCATGTCCTTGTTTTACTGTAACATCTAAATAATTTATAGTTGCATATGCTGAAGTAGCATCACGACTTAAATTTAAAGCATCTGATATAGGAGCGTCTATATTTGCAACATACTTATTTAATACTATATGAGGATTCCAGTTTGTTAAATGAATTCCATCAGAGTTTGATGCCTTCCCATTAACAGTAATATATAAATCAGTATTTGGTAAATCATATCTACCACTCCATGTTTTTAATCCTGATTTATCTGTAACAGTAATATGTATTTCTTTAAATTGGTCTAAGGTCATTCCCCCATGTTCTGAAGATTTATATTCGGTAAAACTTTCATTATTATTTCCAGTTAATTTTTTCCCACCTGCGATATCTTCAATTATAAAATCAGCATAACCAATACTACCAGTTATTAAAAAAGTAGTTATTAACGCCAATGTTACTTTAACTTTTCTCTTAAGCCATCTCTTCAAACTTTTTTCAATATTATCTTTCATAGTACACCCCCATAATAATAAATTATTTTTTAGATAAAAAAAAGCAATCTAAAATAGATATATAAAAACTTTTGTTTTTTTTATATCCTCTTAAATTGCAATCATTACATTTATTTCTTAATAAAAGTTTACTACAAAAAAAAAAAAAAAAAAAGCAATACTTTTTTATCAAAAATAACATTCAATCTTATATACATGTATTTATTTTAAAGTATTTCAATATTAAAATATAACAAAAAATATTTTTTTAGATTATATTTATTTTTTTGTATCACTATTTTAACAAATGGCAAAATTTGTCTTTATACTTTATACTAAATTAAATATTATTAGATAGTTAAATTTTTATTCTTAATCCTACTCTTAATAAATAAAAAATTTGGTAACAAATAATATAAATTTTTAAAATTTTGGCACAACTTTTATAATCTATATTTACAATAGTTATATCTATTTTTTATAATTTGTGCCAAAGTGCCACTTTTTCCTATATATCTATTTTTTTTTAAACTTTTTCAAAAAAATTATATATATAGTGAAGTTTTTTTTATAATTTTGGCAACAAATTTTTTATAAATTATTTAATATTAATATTTTATAACTAGATTTTTTAAAATGTTTTTTGGCACACTTTGGCACATATTTATATAACATATTATTTTATCTAAAATTAAAAATTTTAAGTTTTGGCACACTTTTGGCAACAACTGGCACATTTTTTATTAAATTATCAAAAAAACAAAAAAAGGAATATATTTTATATAATTATAAATATAATCATAATAAAAATATTCCTTAATAATATTAATTTAATTTTGCTTTTAATAACATAACTCCTAAAATAATATAAATTATTCCTGAAACTTTTTTCATTATATTTGTTTTTTCTATGCCTTTCAAAAGTTTTGAAGCAAACAAAACTAAAATTATTCCATATATACTACTTGTTATAATAAAACTAATTCCTAAAAGTAAAAAAGGTATTATTCCATAACTACTACTTTCATCAATAAATTGAGGTAAAAAAGCTAGAAAAAATATTGCTACCTTTGGATTTAATATATTAGTTAAAATTCCTTGCTTATAGATTTCTAATAATTTTTTTCTTGGAAGATTTGTATCTATATTATCTTTTTCTATTTTTTCTTTCTCTAATATACTTCTAAATCCTAAATAAATTAGATAAAAAGCTCCCAAATATTTTATTAAATTAAAAACAAAAATAGATTTTACTAATATTGTTGAAAGTCCAAAAGCTACTAATAAAGTATGAAAAAATACTCCTGTTGATATTCCTAATACTGAAACTATCCCAGAATTTTTTCCCCCAGAGAGAGTTCTACCTAAAATATACATAGTATCAGCTCCTGGAGTTAAATGTAAAATTATACAAGATGTAAAAAATACTCCATAATTAATTATTCCAAACATTTTTTCTCCACCTTTTATTTATTAAAAAGTTTTTTATTATAATATCCCTCTGCCATATAGATAGCTGCTAAAGGATTATGACCTAGAACTCTATCTTTAACAGCAAAAACTGTTATTGGAGCATCTGAATGTTTTATAAAAAGTGTATCATGCCCAACACATAAACCTAATAATATATTAAAATCTGTTTTTTGAGAATTTAAAAATTCTGCTTGTCCAATAGGATTACACATAGCCTCAAATTCACAATATGGTCTTACTTGTTTTTCTCTTTCTATTCCTATAAATTTTTTACTTACTCCACCACTTTTACATATTACAGAGTTTACTTGAAATCCATGGTATCTTAAAATTTTCCCAAATGTTTTAGCTTCTTTTGAAAGACCTAAACAAAAAGCTAAACCTATTTTTTTATAATTCATTCTTTTGGCAAAATCTATTATCTCTTGAACTCTAGTTAATTGACAATATCCTTCTGCTTCAACTAAGGCTGAATTATAAGCTATCTCCAATTCTTCATCTTTATATAAAGATTTTATTTCTTCTAATTTTTCTAATTCTCTACAAGGACAATTTGTTGGTAATAATTCTACCTCTCCTTTTGTACAACTATGTTTTTCACATAAATCACAAGTATACATAATTTTCCTCCTAAAACTTTTTATAACTGTTATTCTTTAGAATCTTCTGTTTTCCTTTTTTCTTTTTAGTATTTAACTTATTAGTCAGCAATTAAAAAAATTGTATTTAGTAGTTTTATATAGTAAAATATTATTATTGAAGAAAATTACTAATCAGAAAATAGAAAGGCAAAAATGAAAAAAGAAAATTATTACAAAGTATCTAATCCATTTAAAAATATCTATAGGATTTATGAACCAGGAGATATTTTTTCTACTCTAATTATTGGAGAGGAGAAAGCTCTTCTTATAGATACAGGACATGGATTTGAAAATTTAAAAGAGGAAGTGAAAAAAATAACTTCTCTTCCTTTAATGGTTATTAATACTCATGGACATATGGACCATACAGGAGGAAATTATCTTTTTGATGAAATCCACATTAATCCTAAGGATATTCCTTTATACTATAAGTATGAAAAAGAAAAAAAGATGATGATTGATACCTACAAAGAGCTTTATAAAGAAAGAGGCTTGGTAATGTGGGCAGATGACTTTAATGAAGAAAAATTTTTAAAAACAACTACAAAAACTTTTATTCCTTTAGAAAATAATCAAATTATAGATTTAGGAAATAGAAAATTAGAGGTTATTGAAGTTCCAGGGCATACTCTTGGACATATGGTTATACTTGACTATGAAACAGGAATTGTATTTTCTGGTGATGCAGTTTCTACTTCTATATGGATATATTATAACAATGGAATTTCCCCTGAACAATATATTGAAAATTTAGAAGTATTAAAAAAATATTCAATAAAAGGATTTTTATCAGCTCATGTAGAAAATTTACTTCCTCCATCTCTTGTAACAGAATTACAAAACTTAATCAAAGAAAGAGACCCTGAAAAAAGTAAAGTTTTCACTCATAGAAGAAATGGAGAAAAAGCTTTAATCTATAGAAAAGATGTTGAAACTTTAGGTAGACTTTATTTACTTTATTCTATAAAAGAAAAATATAAAGTATAATTTTTTATTAAATCTGGGGTTAATCCCTTTTAGTGAGGTGAGAATATGGATTTTAAAAATTTACAAAATTTACGTGAAAGTTGTCGTGTGTACAAAGACACAAAAGTTCCTAGAGAGCTTTTAACTGAATTAGTTGAAGTTGCCCGTTTTAGTCCTAGTGGTTGTAACTCTCAACCTTGGCATTTCATCATAGTTGATGAAAAAGAAGCTCACGATAAAGTTGTGGAAGCTTTTGATGACAATGGACTTACAGGTTGCCCTTGGGGAGATAAAGTTCCAGCTTTTATAGTTATTTGTGAAGAAAAAGCAAAATTAATGCCTGGTGTAGCTGAACATTATGGTTCACAACATTTTGCTCAAATGGATATCGGTATGGCTGCTATGGCTATCTGTTATGAGGCTACTGCTCTTGGTCTTGGTACTTGTATGATTGGAACTATTAATCAAGAAAAAATAAAAAAATCTCTAGGAATTCCTGAAGATAAAATAGTTCGTCTTGTAATTACAGTTGGATATCCTGCTACAAATGATGGTCCAAGAAAGAAAATAAGAAAAAATTTAGATGAAATTTTATCATATAATAAATGGTAAAATAAAAATTAATTATAAAAAGCTGAGTAACATTTCCAAAAAATGTTTTACTTAGCTTTTTTTATTGTCAAATTTTTTCTACCTCATTTTATGGTATTTTAATGTATAAAACAATAGTACAAGATATTACTTTTAATATACTCTATTTTTTTTATTATAGATATTTTCCATAAATTCTTTTATTTATGATATTTCATAATTTTTTATGTTAATAAAAATTTTTTATAAAAATCTATTGAAAATATAATATCCAAGGAATATAATTAATGAAAAACAGGTATAATAATATTAATTAGGAGAAAAATATTATGATAGTAAAAATCAAAAGTTTAGGTTATTTTGGAATAGATTCCTTTTTAACAGAGGTTGAAGTTGATATCTCTAATGGACTACCAACTTTTAATATAGTAGGACTTGGGGATACTACTATAAATGAAAGTAAAGAGAGAATAAAAGCTGGTATAAGAAATAGTGGCTATAAATTAGAGCCTAAAAGAATTACAGTTAATCTTACTCCAGCAAATATAAAAAAAGTAGGAACTCATTTTGATTTACCTATAACTGTTGGAATTCTCTGTGGACAAAAAACTTTTAGCTATAAAGAATATATCTTAGAAAACTATCTTTTTATGGGAGAAATTTCTCTTAGTGGTGATTTAAAAAGAACTCAAGGAATTGTAAATGGAGCTATTATTGCTAAAGATTTGGGATATAAGGGAATTGTAATTCCTTTTGATAATTTAAAAGAGGGAAATTTAATAAAAGGAATAGATGTAATAGTTGTAAAAAATTTAAAAGATATAGAAAATTTTTTAACAACAGGAGAATTTCAAAAAATAGAAACTTACATTAATGATAATGAAGAAATAGAAAATATATATGATGAAGACTTAGATTTTTCTCATGTAAAAGGACAAGAAAAAGCAAAAAGAGCTTTAGAAATTTGTGCTGCTGGTGGACATAATTTTTTAATGATAGGAACTCCTGGTTGTGGTAAAACTATGTTAGCTAAAAGAATAATGTCAATTTTACCACCTATTACAGAGGAAGAAAAAATAGAGCTTACTAAACTTTACAGTATAGCTGGAAAATTAACAGAGGAAAATCCTATAATTACAAAAAGACCTTTTAGAACTCCACACCACACAAGTAGCGGAGTAGCTATTATTGGTGGTGGAAGAACTCCAGCTTTAGGAGAAATTACCTTAGCAAATAAAGGAGTTTTATTTTTAGATGAAGTTGTAGAATTTAAAAAAGATATTATTGAAAATTTAAGAGAACCTTTAGAGGAGAAAAAAATTTCTATAACAAGGGCTGGGTATAGGGTAGAATTTCCTACAGACTTTATTCTTATTGCTGCTTGTAACCCTTGTAAATGTGGCTTTAGTTTAGAGCCTTCTGAAATTTGTACCTGTACACCTAGAGAAATTTCAAATTATATGAAAAAACTATCTGGCCCAATATTAGATAGAATAGATTTAAAAATAGAAATGACTAGATTATCAGAAGATGAACTTTTAGATAACATTCCAAGGGAAACTTCTGAAGAAATTAGAAAAAGAGTTATAAAAGCTAGAGAGATTCAAAAAGAAAGATTTAATTCAGATAAATTAAATAGTCATATGACTAGAAATGATATCGAAAAATTTGTAGTTTTAGATGAAAATTTAAAAAATTTATTAAAAACAGCTATAAAAAATCTTAACTTATCAGCTAGAGCCTATGATAGAATATTAAAGGTAGCTCGTACAATAGCCGATTTATCTAATAGTAAAACTATAGAAAAAGAGCATTTATTTGAGGCTATTTCATATAGAATAAATGAAAGGTAGATGAAATATAAATGATAGAATACAAACCAAATTGGCTTTTTAAACACAAGCATATAAATACTTGTTTTCCAACATTATTTAGAAAAATAAAATTAGATTATACAGAGAGAGAAAAAATAAATACTTTTGATGGAGATATTCTCTATATTAACTGGGTAAAAAATAATAATAAAAAGCTTTTAATACTTTGTCATGGATTAGAGGGAAGTTCTAAAAGCAAATATATTCAAGGACATGGAAAATATTTTTCTGAAAGAGGTTGGGATATAATAGCTATAAATTATAGAGGTTGTGTTGGAGAAAATCAAAAACCCTCTGCTTATCATGGAGGACTTACAGATGATTTAAAACTTTTAATTGAAGAAAAGGGAAAAGATTATGAAATTGTTGTAATAGGTGGATTTAGTTTAGGTGGAAATATTGTACTTAAATATTTAGGAACAGAAACATATCCTAAAAATTTAAAATGTGGTTTTGCTGTATCTCCTCCTTGTGACTTTTTTTCATCTAATAATCAATTAAAGAAACCAGAAAATAAAATTTATTCTATAAGATTTTTAAAAAAGTTAAAAAACAAATGTGAAGAAAAATATCAAAATCACCCTGAATGGAGAAAATTTATAAATATTGAAAAAATAAGAGAATCTAAAACAATAGAAGAGTTTGATGATGCTTACACAGGAAGATTCTTTGGTTTTAATGGTTATAAAGATTATTATTCAAAAGTAAGTAGTAAAAAAAATATTGTAAATATTTCTATTCCTACTTATATATTAACTCCATTAGATGACCCTATGATGGGAAAAGAATGTTATCCATATGAAGAAGCTAATCAAAATAAAAATATTACTTTAGAAACTCCTACTTATGGTGGTCATGTTGGTTTTGCTTCTTTTAAGGATTATCCTTATATTTTAGAAGAAAAAACTTACGAATTTGTAAGAAAAGTTTTAGAAAAATCTTTTTAAATAAAGTTTATTAAGTTATAAAAAAAATAGTAAAATTCTTTTGAAAAACATATTTAATAAAGTATAATTATGATATAAATATTTATTGTGAGGTGAAAATATGGCAGTTTTAGTAACAGGTGGAGCAGGTTATATTGGAAGTCATACAGTAGTTGAACTTTTAGAAGCTGGAAAAGAAGTTATTATAGTAGATGATTTAAGTAATAGCTCAGAAAAGGTAATTGACAGAATAGAAGAAATTACAGGAAAAAGACCTAAATTTTATAAATTAAATATTCTTAATAAAGATGAATTTAGAAAAGTATTCATGGAAAACAAAATAGATTCTATTATTCACTTTGCAGCTTTCAAGGCTGTCGGAGAATCTGTAGCAAAACCATTAGAGTATTACACTAACAATCTTGTAAATACTCTTACAGTTTTAAATACAATGAGAGAATTTAATGTTCATAACTTTGTATTTAGTTCATCAGCAACAGTTTATGGAAATCCTCATACTTGTCCTATATTAGAAGATTTCCCATTAAGTACAACAAACCCTTATGGAAGCACAAAACTTATGATAGAAGATATGTTAAGAGATATTTGTAAGGCTGATTCTACATTAAATGTAGCAATCTTAAGATACTTTAATCCAGTTGGAGCTCATGAAAGTGGAAAAATTGGAGAAGAACCAAATGGAATTCCTAACAACTTAATGCCTTATATTACAAAAGTTGCTATAGGAAAATTACCTGTTTTAAGTGTATATGGAAATGATTATCCTACTCATGATGGAACAGGAGTTAGAGATTATATTCACGTTGTAGACTTAGCAAATGGACATCTTAAAGCATTAGAAAAATTAGAAACTAAACCTGGACTTGTAACTTATAATTTAGGAACAGGAAAAGGATATAGTGTTTTAGACATGGTTAAAGCATTTAGTAAAGCTTGTGGACACGATATTCCATATAAAATTGTTGAAAGAAGACCTGGAGATGTTCCTATGTGCTATGCTGACCCTACTAAAGCAAAAAATGAACTTGGTTGGGAAGCTAAATATGATTTAGATAGAATGTGTGCTGACTCTTGGAGATGGCAAAGTAATAATCCTAATGGATATAATGACTAATTAATAAAATAATTTTTTAGACTGTTGTAAAATTTTTACAACAGTCTTTTTTTATAAATATAAAAATTTTACAATTAAAAAACTCTTTTTCTAAAAGTATTAATAAAAAAATACCTTCCTTGTCAAAATTAAATTAATATGGTATAATATCCATTGGAAATTTTTTTTAAAGGAATGAAAACATGGATAATTTAATAGACGAAAAAAATATATATTTTATGTTGTGTTCAGATGAAAATGGTGGTTTTATAAGAGCTATTGATAATCAAAAAAATAAAATCACAGATTTTTCTAATTATAATATAAAAAATGAACATATACAAAATATCATCACCATACTAGAAGATGTTGAACAAGATGACTTTTTTTCTGGTTGGGGAGATGAACCTAACAATAAAGAACTTTATTTAGAAGATGCTGCTGAAGTTATTAATAATTTAAAAAATATCGATACTTTTGTAGATGAAAATTTTAATAAAATTCTTTGGAGTTTTGAAGAAAATACTCTAACTTTAAAAATTGAAGAAATAGAAAATAATGATTTAATTTTAAAGTCACAGTTACTGCTTAATAAAAAATATACTGATTTTAAAGTTATAAGTGAAAATCTTATTTTTAGAAAAGGAATTATCTATGTATTTGATAATTTTATAGACGATATTCACTTTATTCAAGAGATGAATACAGAAATTCCAAAAGATTCTGTTGAAGCATATCTATCTCTTGCAAACCATTATATAAAAGATTTAGAAATTTTATATAATAATTATACTACAGAGGAAAAGAAAGATATAGAAGCTGTACCTCAACTTTCTATAGAAAAAATTTCAAAAGATAATAGTTTATTTTTAAAAATAGAAACTTTCTTTTCTACAATAAGTGATTCTTTCATAAAAGAAAATGATTTAGAAAAAGTTATACTTGTTAATAATTTAGAAAAAAAATTACTTATTTGTGATGTTAACTATAAAACTTTTGAAGCTGTAATAGATGAAATTATAAAACTTCTTTTAAAACATCAAAGAAACTTCTCTATCCGTTCTGGATATTACTTAGATGAAGGAAATCTTTTAATTATTCAAGAAGATATTGCAAAGGAATTTATCACAAAAGATTTATTCCAACTAGCTTCAAAATATAGAATAGTTGGTTCTGATAAATTAAAAAAATATAATATTAAATTTATTAAACCAAAATTAGTTGGAAAATTATCAAGTTCTATTGATTTCTTAGAAGGAAATTTAGAAGTAGAAATTGGTAATGAAAAATTCAGTATTATGGAGCTTTTATCCAAGCTTAAAAAAGATTCTTACATAGTTCTTGGTGATGGAAGTAGTGCTATTATCAATAAAAAATATATAGAAAAATTGGAAAGAGTATTTGATAATACTACTTCTAATAATGTAAAAATCTCTTTCTTTGATTTACCTATAATAGAAGATTTAATAAATGAAAAAATATTTGAAGATGGACATAATCCACAAAGAGATTTCTTTGAAGGTATCAACAATATTTCTTTAAATAAAAATCTTCCAAAAATCAACGCAACTTTAAGGGAATATCAAAAATATGGATATCATTGGATATCATATTTATTAGAAAATAATTTAGGTGCTTGTTTAGCTGATGATATGGGACTTGGAAAAACTTTACAAGCAATATCAGTCATAACTAACCTACATAATAAAAAATTAAGTGAAAAAACTCTGATTATAATGCCAAAAAGTCTTATTTTTAACTGGGAAAGTGAAATTAATAAATTCAGTCCTAAATTAAAAGTAGGAATTTATTATGGAACTAATAGAGATTTAGATACATTTAAAAACTATGAAGTAATATTGACTACTTATGGAACTATCAGAAATGATATTGAAATTTTAAAAGATATAAAGCTAGACTTTGTAATTCTTGATGAATCACAAAATATTAAAAATATTTATTCTCAAGCTAATAAAGCTATAATGCTTTTAAATACTAGATATAGACTTGCTCTTTCTGGTACTCCAATAGAAAATAATCTTTTAGAACTTTATTCCCTATTTAGATTTTTAAATCCAACCATGTTTGGTTCTTTGGATAATTTCAACAGATATTATATTCTTCCAATTCAAAAAGATAATGATAAAGTTGCTATGGAAGAGTTAAAGAAAAGAATTTATCCATTTATTTTAAGAAGAGTTAAAAAAGAAGTTCTTAAAGATTTACCAGAAAAAATTGAAAAAACTCTATTTATCGAGATGAATAAAGAACAAAAGAAATTCTATGAAGAGAGAAGAAGTTATTATTATAACTTAGTTCATATGAACATCAAAACACAAGGAATAAATAAAAGTCAATTTAGTATTTTACAAGCTCTTAATGAGTTAAGACAAATTGCAAGTTGTCCTGAAAATAAAAATCCAAATATTTTCTCAAATAAAAAAATTGCTGTTATTGAAAATGCTATTGAAGCTGTTGAAAATAACCACAAAGTTTTAATCTTTGCTAATTATTTAACTTCTATAAATAGTATATGTAACGAATTAGAGAGTAGAGGTATAAAATATTTATCAATGACAGGAGATACTAAAGATAGACATGTTTTAGTTGATAAATTCCAATCAGACCCAAGTTATAAAGTATTTGTTATGACTTTAAAAACAGGTGGTGTTGGACTTAACCTTACAGCAGCAGATACTATATTTATCTATGACCCTTGGTGGAATAAAACAGTAGAAAATCAAGCTATAGATAGAGCCTACAGACTTGGACAAGATAATACAGTATTTGCTTATAAGATGATACTAAAAGATACTATTGAAGAAAAAATATTAACATTACAAAAAGCAAAAAGTCTACTTATAGAAAATTTAATATCTGATGAAGGGGCAGATTTCAAATTCTTAAGTGAAGAAGATATTGAATTTATTTTAGGTAGTTAAGGAGTAAAAATTGGGAATTAACAAAGATAGATTTAGAAAAGCCTTAGATAATTTTTATACACAAGAAATGTTGTATAATCTTTTTAAGACATATTTTATAAAATGGATAGCTGATGGATATATCGGTTTAAATTTAGGACTTTTTGAGGTTTCTCTCTTAACTGAAAATAGTCCTAAAATAAAATTTTTAGATTTGATGGAGCAATCATTTTCAAAAGAAAAAATATTTTTAACTATTTTTGAAACATTACCAAAAAATATCCAAAAAATATTTACAGAAATTGCTTGGAAAGGAAAATATAACATTTCTCCTGAAGAAAGAGATATATTCTTTAAGAAAAATCAAAGATTTTCATCTATTGTTGATTTAAATGAAAATTATTCTTTCTTTAAATATGGAGAAGATAATAAGAAAAATGAATTTCTATATTTAGATAATGATATTGTAAGATGGTATAGACAATTCCTTCCTAAAAATAAAGAGTGTTTTATCTATACAATAAATAATGTAGATGGATATAAGATTGGAAATAATGAAGAAAGTATTATAGAAAATCTAGGAAAATATTTTAATTTTTTCAATGATAATAAGTTAGAAATTTCTTCTAGTGGAAAACTATTAAAATCTTCTAAAATAGGAATGCATAAATATTGTAATATTGAAGAATATTATACTGACTTAAATGATTTAGATTTCTTAAAGACAGAAACTATAGCTCTATTCTTTTACATATTAAAAAAAGAATATTTAACTTCTACATATATGAAAGGAAATAATTTAAAAACTATTATCTTAGACTTCTTAGATGGAAAAAATATTATAGACGATAACTATACCTTCCCAAGATTATATTTAAATTATCTAAAAGGATATACAAAACCTAAGAAAACTAATAGTGAAGTTCTTAGAGGAATACAAACAATTAAAGATATTTTAAAAAATATTTCTCCTAACAAAATTATTAGTGTAGATAATATTATAAATTATATAATTTATAATGATAAATTTATAGAAATTTTAAATATTGATGAAGTTTATGAAAGAGTTTATATAAATGAAGCAAATTATGAAAGAACAAAACTTTTAAATTATGAAGCTTATAAAGATTATATTATAGAACCTTTTATAAAATCTATACTTTTTATTTTAGGTACTTTTGGAGTTTTAGAGATTTATTATACTGTTCCTAATGGAAAAAATTCTCTTTACCTTAGACATGGTTACTTATCAAAATATGATGGAATAAAAGCTTTTAAGCTTACCAAATTAGGAGAATTTATTTTTGATAAAAGAGATTCCTTTGAATTCAAACAAGAGGAAGAGGGAGTTGTATTCTTAGAAGATGATATTTTAATAGCAAGTATTGTTGGAGAAGCTCCTACTAGAGCATTATTCTTAGAAAGTATTGGTACTAAAATAGCTCAAAACAAATATAAAATTTCATATGAAAGTTTCTTAAAGAAAGTTTCTAATAAAAAAGAAGCTGAAGAAAAAATCAATGAATTTAGAAAAAAAATTGCTGAAAATCCTGGAGAAATCTGGGAAGACTTTTTTAAAGGAGTTAAAGAAAGAATGTCATCTGTAAAATTACTAGAAGATTATAGTGTACTACAACTTAAACAAGATAAAGAATTAATTAGCTTTATTTCTTCAAATAAAGAATTATCTAAAATTATCTTAAAAGCTGAAAATTTCCATATTATAATAAAAAATGAAAATATTAATAAATTCCAAGAAATTTTGAATAGTAATGGATATTATTTATCATAAAAAATAATGGCTTTTGAATTTTTATTCTTATAATAAATAAGACTATTGCATTTTATAAAAAAGAATTTGCAATAGTCTTTTTTATTTGTATATTATCAAAAATATTACTTTTTATTTTATTTATTCTTAGAATTTTTTATGATATAATTTTATTGAAAAATATTTTTTGGAGGTACAAATGCTAGAAAAAGTATTAATAATAAATACAGGTGGAACAATTGGAATGGTTCATAATGACCCTAAAGACCCAACTAGCCCATTAAGACCAGCAAATGATTGGAATGAAATAGCTAAAGAACATCCTATTTTAAAAAAATTTCCAACAGATTATTATCAATTTAATCCTTTAATAGATTCTTCTGATATGTCTCCAGAAGTTTGGATAAAAATAGGTGAACTCATAGAAAAAGAATATGATAATTATAGAGGATTTGTAATTTTACATGGAACAGATACAATGGCTTTCACAGCTTCTGCCCTTTCTTTTATGTTTAAAAATCTTTCTAAACCAATAATACTTACAGGTTCACAAGTCCCTCTTCAATTTCCAAGAAGTGATGCTTTACAAAATCTTATAACAGCTATTCAAATAGCTGGAAATGAAATTTATGGAGTTAGACTTGTACCAGAAGTTGCTATATTCTTTAGAGATACTTTACTTAGAGGAAATAGAGCAAGAAAAATAGATGCTACAAATTATTTTGGTTTCTCATCTCCTAATTATCCAGCTATTGGAGAAGTTGGTGGAGATATAAAAATAATAAAAGATAGAATCTTAAAACCTAGCCATGATAAATTTTATGTGGATAAAAGAATATCTAATCAAGTTATTGTATTAGAACTTTTCCCAGGACTTAACTTTAATTATTTGAAAAAAATCTTTGATGATAATTGTGATATAAAAGGAGTTATTCTAAAAACTTTTGGAAATGGTAATGCTCCAACTAATAAAGAATTTCTTGAAATATTAGAATATATCTCTTCTAAAAATATTGTTATTATTGATATTACTCAATGTACAAAAGGTTTTGTTAAAATGGGATTATATGAAGCTAGTGCCAAACTTACAGATGTCGGTGTTATAAGTGGAGCTGATTTAACTCCAGAAGCTGCTGTAACAAAACTTATGTATTTATTAGGAGCTTATAAAGATATTAAACAAGTAAAAAGAAAAATGCAAGTTGATATTAGTGGAGAGCAAACTTTGAGTCAATATGATTTTGTTATAGAAAATGATAAAGAATTTACTGATAATTTCTCTATGGAAATCGTTGTCCCTAAAAAATTAAAAAAAGAATACTTAGTAAGAGCTGTTGTACGTATAAATAAAATTACTGAAAGAGAATTTAATGATAAAGATTTAGAAATAACAATGTCTATGGAAAGTCTAGATGATTACAACGATAACTTTATCGAATCAAGCAGTAAAATAAAGAAAAAAATAGATGTTACACAAAAAAGTGCTCATATTATTTTTAATAATTCTGTTAAAAGAATTTTAGATAGCAGTAAATCTGTTAAAATTTCTATGGAAAGTAATATGAAAATAAATTGGGAAAATATTAGTTTTTCTATTTTCTCTGAATTAATTTAATTTTTTTGACTTTATTTTATCTATAAAATATTATACAATAGTTGTATATAATTTTTTGTTTAGGAGATTTTATGTTTAAATTACATTCTAATTTTAAACCTACAGGTGACCAACCTCAAGCTATAGAAACTTTAACAAAAAGAATAAAAGAGGGAGTGAAAGACCAAGTATTATTAGGTGTAACAGGTTCTGGTAAAACTTTTACAGTAGCCAATGTTATTGCTAATGTTGGAAAACCTACTCTTATTTTAGCTCCTAATAAAACTTTAGCAGCTCAGCTTTATTCTGAATATAAAAAATTTTTTCCAGAAAATGCTGTAGAGTATTTTGTTTCTTATTATGATTATTATCAACCTGAAGCTTATATAAAATCTACTGATACATATATAGAAAAAGATTCATCTGTAAATGATGATATAGATAGACTTAGAAACTCTGCTACTGCTGCTCTTATAAATAGAAAAGATGTCATAATTGTAGCTTCTGTATCGGCTATTTATGGATTAGGTTCTCCTGAAACTTATAAAAAAATGACTATACCTATTGATTTAAAAACAGGATATGATAGAAATAAACTAATTGAAAAATTAATAAATTTAAGATATGAAAGAAATGATATTGCTTTTGAAAGAGGAAAATTTAGAATAAAAGGTGATGTTATTGATATATATCCATCATATATGGAAATGGGATATAGATTAGAATTTTTTGGTGATGATTTAGATGAGATTTCTACTATAAATACTTTGACAGGACAAAAAATTCAAAAGAATATCCAAAGAATTGTTATATATCCCTCTACTCATTATTTGACAGAAGAGGAAAAACTTGAAAAAATAATTGAAGAAATAAAAAATGATATGAATGTAGAAGTCCAAGCTTTTAAAGATAAAGGAAACATTTTAGAAGCTCAAAGACTAGAGCAAAGAACTAATTATGATATAGAGATGATACAAGAGATTGGACATTGTAAAGGGATTGAAAACTATTCAAGATATTTAAGTGGTAAAAAACCTGGAGAAAGACCAGATACTCTAATCGATTATTTTCCAAAAGATTTTTTAATATTTATAGATGAATCTCATATAGGCGTTCCACAAATTGGTGGAATGTACAATGGAGATAGAGCTAGAAAGGAATCTCTTGTAGAAAATGGATTTAGATTAAAAGCTGCTCTTGATAACAGACCTTTAAAATTTCAAGAGTTTAGAGATATTTCAAATCAGACAGTTTTTATTTCAGCAACTCCTGGAGATTTTGAAATAAAAGAGTCTAAAGGAAATATTGCAGAACAACTTATTAGACCTACGGGACTTCTTGACCCTGAAATTGAAATAAGAAAAACTGAAAATCAAGTTGATGATTTATTGAATGAAATAAGAGAAAGAGTAAAGAAAAAAGAGAGAGTTTTAGTTACAACTCTTACTAAAAAAATGGCTGAGGAGCTTACTGAATATTATTCCACTTTAGGTGTAAAAGTGAAATATATGCACTCAGATATTGATACTCTTGAAAGAATTGAAATAATTCGTGAATTAAGATATGGAACTATTGATGTTATAGTTGGAATAAATCTTTTAAGAGAGGGATTAGATATCCCAGAAGTTTCTCTTGTAGCTATTCTTGAAGCTGATAAAGAGGGATTTTTGAGAAGCCGTCGTTCTCTTATCCAAACCATTGGAAGAGCTGCTAGAAATTTAAATGGAAAAGCTATTCTTTATGGAGATGTTATAACAAAATCTATGGCTCAAGCTATAGAGGAAACTGAAAGAAGAAGAAAAATACAACATGAATATAATGTATTTAATAATATAGACCCAAAATCTATAATTAGAGAGGTTTCTGAAGAAATTTTAAATCTTGATTATGGACTAGATACTGAAGAAACTTCTAAAAAATCTCCAATTAAAAAATTCTCTAGTAAAGATGAGATTGAAAAAGAGATTGAAAAATTATTAAAAGAAATAAAAAAATGTTCTGAAGAGCTTGATTTTGAAACTGCTATAATAAAAAGAGATGAAATGAATAGATTAAAAAATATATTATTGGAGTTATAATGAAAGATAGAATCTACAATGTTTCTGAATTTAATAAAATAGTAAAAGAATATGTAGATGAAATTCCTGAATTTCATAATTTTTTTCTAAAAGGTGAGTTATCAGGTATAACTTATTATAAAAGTGGACATCTATATTTCACTTTAAAGGATAGAAAATCTCAAATAAAATGTGTAGCATTTAATTATAAATTAAAAAGAATTCCAGAAGATTTAAAAGAGGGAGATAATGTTACACTTTTTGGAGATGTTGGATTTTATGAAGTTCGTGGAGATTTTCAAATACTTGTTCGGCATATTGAAAAAGAAAATTCTATAGGTGAACTATATCAAAAATTAGAGGAATTAAAATTAAGAATGGAAGAAGAGGGATATTTTTCTCCACTTAATAAAAAACCTCTTCCAAAATATCCTACTACAATAGGAATAGTTACATCTTCTATTGGAGCTGGACTTTATGATATAATAACTACAGCTAGAAAAAGAATGGATAATATAAATATCTATGTGTATCCAGCCAAAGTTCAAGGAGAGGGTTCTGTTGAGGAGATTATAAAAGGGATTGAAACTCTTGATAAAATTCCAGAAATAGATTTAATAATAGCTGGAAGAGGTGGAGGAAGTATCGAAGATTTATGGTCTTTTAATGAAGAAAAAGTTGCTCTTGCCTTTTTTAACTGTAAGAAACCTATTATATCTGCTGTAGGTCATGAAACAGATTTTCTTTTAACTGATTTAGTAGCTGATGTTAGAGCAGCAACTCCTACTCAAAGTATAGAAATCTCTGTTCCTGTAAAAAAAGAAATTTTATCATTACTTGATGATGATAAAAGATATCTTACAACTCTTATAAATGAAAAAATAAAAAAATCAAAATTAATTTTAGAAAATAAAAGTCAATCATATATTTTTAAAAACTTTAATAAAAAAATTGAAAAGGCTAAAGAAGATTTATTTGAAAGAGAATTATTTTTAGAAAAAAATTTAAAATTAATTTTAGAAAGAAAAAATCAAAATTTAAAATTACAAATTGAAAAACTTATAGCATTAAATCCTTTAAATATTCTTGCAAGAGGTTTTTCTATAGTCAAATCTAATGATAAAATAATAAAGTCATCTAAAGAAATAGAAAAAGATGATGAACTTTTTATAAAATTATATGATGGTAGCTTAAAAGCTACTGTAAAGGAGATAAAAAAATAATGAAATATTTTTATAAAATTTTATTAATTTGTATTTTAACAATTAATACTTTTGCTAATACTCTTTATCCAAACTCTTCAAATCTTTTAAATGGAAAAGTTAATATAGAGAATAATAATTCATTAAAAGATAAAAAAGAAGAAAATGTTAAAATTGCTCTTGAACTTAAGTATCGAAATAAAGAAAATGGAAATAAACTTACAACATTTAGAATTCCTATAAGAAAAAAAGATAAGGATGACCCAAGACCAGCTGATATTGCTACTATCGAAGAGTTAGTAAATAGAGAAAGAGTTAGAGAAAAAGCTGCTGCTATGCTTGAATATTATGAAGAAGCTTTTCGTTATCATCTTGAGTCTATCAGTAATGATTCTAAAGAAGTATATAAATTAGGAAATTATTATTTTACTCATGGAAGATATGAAAAAGCAAGACAAGTTTTTAGTAAAAATATAAATAGTATCGAAAATCTTTTTGGAGCTGCTGTTACAAATAGATTCTTAGGTGATTATGATACAGCTATTTTATATTATAGTGAGGTCATTGATATGAATCCAAACTTAGCTGAACCTTATCTTGAAAGAGGGCTATGCTATAGAAATCAAGAAAAATATAGAGAAGCTTTAGCTGATTTATTAAAATACAAAAAAATGAGAAATACAGAAGAAGCTTATGCTGCTTTAGGAAATCTTTATATTTTGAAAAAAGATTATTCTAATGCTAGATTTGTTTTAAATGATGGAAAGATATTATATCCTAATTCAAAAATTATAAATGAACTTTTAATAAAATCTCATGGTAAATAATAGGTGAAAATATGGAATGGTATAGATTAAGGATTATTGGACTTAAAGATAGTATTATAGCTAAACTTATGCTTCATTTTGAAAAATATAATGATATTTTTTTGTTAGATAAAGAACTATTAAAATTATATTTTAAATTTGATGATGAAACAATTTCCTTGATATATCAGTCTAAAAAAACAAATTTAGAAAAAGAATTGACTTTTTTTAAAGAAAAGAATATAAATATTATATCTTTGAAAGATAAAAATTATCCAATAAATTTAAAAAATATTTCTCATCCACCTTTATTCCTATATTATAAAGGGGATATTTCTATTGCAAATGAAAAAACTATTGGAATTGTAGGGACTAGACGACCAACTACTTATGGAAAAAGAGTTTGTGAAAAAATAACAACTGATTTAGTAAAATCTCAAGTTACTATTGTAAGTGGATTGGCATTAGGAATTGATGCAATCTCTCATAAAACCACTCTTGAAAATAATGGAAAAACTATTGCAGTTGTTGGTTCTGGATTAGATATAATTTATCCTAGAGAAAATAAAAGATATTGGGAAGAAATTGGAGAAAAAGGACTTTTAATATCTGAATTTCCTTTAGGTACTGAACCTTTATCATATAATTTTCCAATGAGAAACAGAATAATTGTAGGTTTATCTAAAGGAATAGTTGTAGTAGAAAGTAAAGAAAAAGGAGGAAGCCTTATAACAGCTTCATTAGCTTTAGAAGAAGGTAGAGATGTCTTTGCTATACCTGGAGATATTTATTCACCTGTTTCTACAGGAACAAATAATTTAATAAAAAATTCTGAAGCTAAACTTATTACATCTAGTGAAGATATACTAAAAGAATTTAATTGGCCTATAAAGGAATCTAATAAAATAAATCTAAATTTATCAGAAGATGAACTTAAAATATACAATATTTTAGAAAAGGAAAAATCACTAGATGAATTAATAATAATTACAGGAATAAAAGCTAAAATTCTATTAGCTATATTAATGGAAATGGAAATAAATGGATACATTCTAAGTATTAGTGGAGGAAAATATATTAGAAAAATAAAATAAACTTATTTTATTTTGGAAAGGTTTGATATTATGAAGAAGAATAATAAAAAAAATCTAGTTATAGTAGAATCACCAGCAAAAGCTAAAACTATTGAAAAAATATTAGGAAATAATTTCCAAGTAACAGCTTCATTTGGACATATTAGGGATTTACCTAAAAGTTCTCTTGGTGTTGATATAGAAAATGGTTTCACTCCAAATTATTCAACTATAAGAGGAAAAGGAGAAGTTACAAAAAATTTAAAAGCTTTAGCTAAAAAATCTGATAAAATTTATCTTGCTTCTGACCCTGATAGAGAAGGAGAAGCTATAGCTTGGCATATTGCTTACACTTTAAAACTAGATGAAAATGAAAATAATAGAATAGAATTTAATGAGATTACGGCTTCAGCCATAAAAGAAGCTATAAAACATCCTAAAAAAATTGATATAAATAAAGTTAATGCTCAACAAGCTAGAAGAATTTTAGATAGGCTTGTTGGTTATGAAGTTAGTCCACTTTTATGGAAAACTGTTTCATCTAATACAAGTGCTGGTCGTGTTCAATCAGTAGCTTTAAAATTAATTTGTGAATTAGAAGACAGCATAAAGGCTTTTGTTCCTGAAAAATTCTGGGATATAAATGGAGAGTTTGAAAACAAAATTAATTTATCTCTTTATAAAATTAATAATAAAAAAATAGATAAATTGAAAGATGAAAAAATAGTTGAAAAAATAAAGTCTTTTAAAGGAGAAGAATTCTTAGTAGAAAGTGCTAAAGTTACTAAAAAAACTAAAAATCCACCTGTTCCTTTAAAAACAAGTACACTTCAACAACTTTCATCTTCATACTTAGGATTTTCAGCTACAAAAACTATGAAGATAGCTCAAGGACTATATGAGGGTGTTAGTATAAATGGAACTCATAAAGGACTTATTACATATATGAGAACTGATTCCATAAGAATTTCAGAGGAAGCTTCTAAAATGGCAAAAGATTATATTCTTGAAAATTTTGGAAAAGAATATGTTGGTGGAGAAATTAAAAAATCTACTAAAAAACAAGAGAATATTCAAGATGCTCATGAGGGAATTAGACCTACAACTATAGAATATACTCCTGATTATTTAGCTAAATTTTTAGATAAAGACCAACTAAAGTTATATAAGCTTATTTGGGAAAGGTTTTTAATTTCTCAATTAGCTCCTATGAAATATGAACAATTTGAACTTATTTGTTCAAAAGATAATATTCAATTTAGAGGAATTTTAAACAAAATCTTATTTGATGGATATTACAAAGTTTTTAAAGATGAAGAAGATATTCCATTAGGTGATTTTCCAAATATAAAAAAAGACGAATTATTAAAACTTTTAAAATTAAATATAAAAGAAGATTTTACAAAACCACCTGCAAGGTTAACAGAATCATCTCTTATTAAAAAACTAGAGTCAGATGGAATTGGTAGACCATCTACTTATGCTACTATTATCAATACTTTAAAAGATAGAGAATATGTTACTCTTAAAGGAAAAAGTTTTGTTCCTACAGAATTAGGATATCAAGTTAAACATGTTCTTAATGAAAATTTTAAAACTTTTATGAATGTTAAGTTTACTGCTGATATGGAAAATAAACTTGATGATATTGCAGAGGGAAAAGAACATTGGCAAGAAGTTCTTGAAAAATTTTATTCTGAACTTTCTAAAAATATTGAAAAATATAAAAAAATTATAGATGAAGATGAAAATAAAATTATTGTATCAGATGTTATATGTCCTTGTGGTAAAGGATATATGATAATGAAAAATGGTAGATTTGGTAGATATCTTGCTTGTAATGAAGAAGGATGTAAACAAAATATCTCTCTTCGTGGAATAGATATTCCTATGGAAGATATACAAAAAGGAAAAATATTTGTAAAAGATATCTTAGAAGCAAAATTAGATGAAAAAAAAGGAAAGTTAACAGATGTTTTTAGTAATGATGGAACTAGATTATTACTTAAAGTTGGGCCTTATGGAAGTTATTTAGAAAGTGAAAATTATACTAATGATAATATTAGAGTTACTCTTCCTAGTGAAATAAAAAAGGCTTTAATGCAAAATCAAGTTTTAATTGAAGATGGTATTGTGAAATTAAATGAGAGATTACAAGTAATAAAATCTGAAGAAAAAAACATTCTTGATAAAGCTGGAGTTTGTGAAAAATGTGGTCGACCATTTAGAATTGGTAAAGGTAGATTTGGTAGATATCTTGCTTGTACAGGATATCCAGAATGTAAAAATATTAAAACTTTAGATAAAGATGGAAATATTATAGAAAAAAAAGAAAAGAAAACTACTAAAAAGAAAAAATAATTATTATAGCAAAAGCCACCCTTTCGAGTGGCTTTTGCTATTTTAACATTACAAAGGATTTATACTGAAATCAACTACTTAGTTGAATTAGTATTTTTTTTAAGGTCAATTAAAACTTTTGTTCCTTCTACAACTAACATAAAAGCAAGAATAAAGATAAAGAAAATTACAACTGATTGTAATCCATGTACTGCTAGTTTTCCTTGACCTGAAATTAATAATACTATATTAGTTTTAAATGAAATTAATAAAGAACTCATAGTAGCACAAATCATAAATATCATAGGAATAAATAACATCTTATTATTTTTTCCTGTTTTAGCAAGCCATACAGATACTCCTAAGAAACATGGTACAGCAACTAATTGATTACATGCTCCAAATATAGGCCAAATATTTTTATATCCTCCAAGACATAATACTCCACCTAAAAATACTGTAATGATTGTAGCTACATACATATTACTAAACGATTTTTTAATTCCTACATTTTCTTCTGGGTTTTTAGAAGTAAATAACTCTTGAAATAAAAATCTTCCTAATCTTGTAGCTGTATCTAGTGAAGTTAAAGCAAAAGCTGAGAAAGCTAGAGAAATTACTGTAAATGTAGTTCTAACAGCTATATCATTAAATCCCATTGCTCCAAAAAATCCTGAAACCCCTGTAGCAAATACAACAGCTGGTGACCCATTTGGCATTTGACCATCTTTAAATAAAACTCCTACTGTAATTAAAGCAATAACAGCTAATACACATTCTATTAACATAGAACCATATCCAATCATTTTAGCGTCTTTTTCATTATCTAATTGTTTTGAAGTTGTTCCAGAACCAATTAATGAGTGGAATCCTGAAATAGCTCCACAAGCTACTGTAATAAATAGATATGGGAATACAAATTGTCCATTAAAACTATTTTTTAGTCCTGTAAAACTTGGTAAATTAATTGTTGGATTTGTAAATACAACTCCAATAAAAGCAGCTAAAATCATGAAATATAATAAGAAACTATTTAGATAATCTCTTGGTTGTAATAAAATCCATACAGGAGTAACTGAAGCAATAATAATATAGATAAATACAAATCCTAACCAGAAATTTTTACTTAAATAGATAGGAAATTTTAATCCTAAATATATACATAGTATTAAAAGAGCTACTCCAACAACTGAAGAAATAACAAGTGGAGCATTTTTTCTATATACTAAGAATCCAAAAGCTATAGCTAGTGGAATAAATAATACAGAAGCTGTAGCTACTGAACCATTAGCTTGAATATATGTTTTTGTTCCATCAGCTGCTACTGTATATCCTTGGAAAGTACTAGCCACAATATCAGCAAAAGCAGCTATAACTAATAAAATTACTAACCAAGCAAATGTTGTAAATAATACCTTACATTTATGTCCAATATATTCTTCAATAACTTCTCCTAAAGTTTTTCCACCATGTTTTATAGAAACAACAATAGATGAAAAGTCTTGAACTCCTCCAAAGAAAATTCCTCCAATAACAATCCATAAAAATACTGGAATCCATCCAAAAACTGCTGCTTGAATTGGTCCTGTTATTGGTCCTGCCCCAGCAATAGAAGCAAAGTGATGTCCTAAAAGAATAGGAGCTTTAGCTGGTACATAATCTACTCCATCTTCCATTGTATGAGCTGGTGTTACTTGTTTTGGGTCTACTCCCCATTGTTTTGCTAACCATGAACCATATGTTACATAGGCTATTAAAAATAAAATAATAGCTACTGATAAAATTAATAAACTACTCATATAAATTTCCCTCTCCTTATTATCAATTTTTTAAATTTTTTTCAAATACATTTATAATTTCTTTAGAAGGTTTATTATAATAGATTTTATTTTCTTTTAAATCTATTCCTATAAATCTAGTTGTTAAAAAACCTCTTATAGAAAATAAATATGTCTTTTCAAACTTAAATTTTTCTATTTTCTTTTTTATATTTTCAGAAATTTTATTTGAAGATATAAAAACTATTGATATATAACTTGTCATATGATTTTTAGGAGGATATTTTTCTCCCTTTCTTACATAATCTTTTTCAATCTTGTTTTTTATTAAAAGTTCCATATTGTCTATATCTTTTTCACTAAGTTTATTAACTTCTAAGAAAAAGATATATTCAAAATTATTAACTTCCCAAAGATTTACTTCTTTTACTAATATATATTTTTCAGCCTTGGAATTAAAATATCCATAGGCTGAAAAATTATACTCATCAATTTTTATATTTTCTTCTATATCAAAACAACTTTTATATACTTCCAATAAATTATTTAAATACTCTTTTGATTCCATATACCTCTCTTATTTAACTTCTCTTGTCCAATTTTTTGTATCTTCTAGTTTACCCCATTGAATACCTGTTAGAGTATCATATAATCTTTGAGTTAAAGCTCCTGTTTTAAAATCATTAATAACAGCAGTTTCTCCTCTATAGAATAATTCTCCTACTGGAGATATTACAGCTGCAGTTCCTGTTCCAAAAGCTTCTTGAAGTTTTCCATTTCTTGCTGCTTCCATTAAGAAATCAATAGTGAAATGTTCTTCATGTACTTTATATCCCCAATCTTTTAAAAGTTGAATACAAGAATCTCTTGTTACCCCTGGAAGAACTGTTCCATCAATAGGTGAAGTATAAACTTCTCCATCAACTAAAAACATAACATTCATTGTTCCAACTTCCTCTACATATTTACGCTCAGCTCCATCTAACCAAAGAACTTGTGTATATCCCTTTTGTTGAGCATTGTATTGAGCTAGGATACTAGCTGCATAGTTTCCTCCACATTTTGTAAATCCTGTTCCACCTTTACAAGCACGAACTAATTCTTCTTCAACATAAATTTTTACAGGACTAACTCCTTCTGGATAATAATTTCCTACAGGAGATAAAATTATAGCAAATAGATAATTACTTGCTGGGTGAACTCCTACTGTAGCTTCTGTTGAAAACATAAATGGACGAATATATAGAGAAGTTCCCTCTGCTGATGGTATCCATTCTTTTTCATATTCAACTAATTTTTCTATAGCTTCAACAAACATATCTTCTGGAAACTCTGGCATACAAAGTCTTTCACAAGATTTTTGCATTCTTCTAGCATTCATTTCAGGACGGAATAATAAAACTTTTCCCTCTTTTGTTCTATAAGCTTTTAATCCCTCAAATACCTCTTGAGCATAATGTAAAACAAATGAAGCTGGACTTAAAGATAATGGTCCATAAGGAACTATTCTTGCATCATGCCATCCTTTTTCTTTTGAATAATCCATTAAAAACATGTGGTCAGTAAAATATTTTCCAAATCCTAATTTGTTTTGGTCTGGTTTCTCCTTTAACTCTTTAACTCTTTCAACTCTGATTTCCATAAAACTTTCCTCCTTGTAATGTCTATAAAAAAAACAGCCTTGGCCAAGGCTGTTTTAATATTTTTTACTTAATTTTTTATATAAAATTTATTATTTTATCCCTAGTAAAAAATGGTTACACCAAACAACTCTTAGCATTTATTTTTTGTACGTCAAAACTTCTGATATTCATAAATATCAGATTTATTATACTTATGACAAATATTATGCTAAGTAGTTTAAACATATAACCCTCCTTAAAGTTTTCTTGCGTAAAGTATAAAACATTCTTTTAAAAAAATCAAGTGTTTTTTTAATTTTTTTTATTTTTTTTAATTTTTTAGTATTTTTTTCTTAAAATATAGTATTTTCTTTAGAAATAACATTAATTTTTTTATCTATAAAAGATATTTTTCCATTTTTTAGCTTTAATTGAATAGGATATACCTCTACACCTTTACTTATAGCCTTATAAAAAGTCTCAAAAAATGATTTATCTGTTTTATAATTTGGTATAAAACTATGAGAATCTCTAAAAATTAAAAGCATTACTGCTGCTCTTTCCCCTTTTTCTTTAATTTCCATTAAAGTTTCTAAATGTTTTACTGCTCTTTCAGATGGAGCATCTGGAAATATAGCTATTTTATTTTCTGAAAGTGAAACTCCTTTCACTTCAACCCAAATTTTTTCTCCATTTTTTTCTAAATAATAATCAAGCCGACTATGTCCATTTTTTACTTCAGCTTTTACTAAATCCACTTCTCCAAAAGGTGATATTGAAAAATCTCTTAAAATATTTTCTGAAATATACCTATGAAAAGATGAATTTAAAAGAATATCTTCTCCATCAGGAGCTTTAGCTGAAATTAAATCCCATTCTGTTTTTCTTTTACTTAAATCTTTAGCTTTTCTAAGAGAAACTTCATTTCCTTCATAAAGTAACTCTTTTATCCTTCCACTATCATGTACATGAACTGTTACAATATCTTTATTTTTTAATTCTACTTTTGAAATAAATCTATTAGGTCTTTCTAAAAAACTTCCTATTTCATTTATTTCAATTTCATATATAACTTTTTCCATTTTACCTCCATAAGTTTTTTTATATTTTATCATAAAAAATTATATTTTATAATTGTTAAATATGAAATAAAATTTGAATAATCTATGAAATAATTCAATAAATAGGAAATAATTTATTGAAATATAATTATTTCTTTAAAATAAATGAAATAAAACTAATATTTTTATAAAAAAGACTGTTGTAAATTTTCCAACAGTCTTTTTTACTTTTATTTTTGAGAATAAACTATTTTTCCACCAACCATAGTTATAATAGGTTTTATATTTCTAATTTCCATAGGGTCAACTGTAAATATATCTTTATCTAATATAACTATATCAGCATAATAATTTTCTTTTATTCTTCCTTTTCTATCCTCACAAAATTCAGCATAAGCACTACCTATTGTATAGGCATCTATTGCTGTATAAACATCTACACATTCTTCAGGATAAAATCCATTTATAGGTTGTCCATTAGAGTCTTTTCTAGTTACAGCAGAATAAATATTTGGGAATGGATTACAAGATTCTACTGGACAATCTGTTCCATAAGATATTTTTCCACCTAATTTGTCAAGAGTATTAAAAGCATATGAAGTAGAAGCTAATTCTTTTCCACATCTATCCTCTACTATTTTCATATCATAATCTAAGAATATTGGTTGATACATAACAAGTATTCCAGATTTTGCAATATCTTCAAGCATCTCTTTATCAGTAATTTGACAATGAACTAAAGCATGTCTTAATTTATTTTTACCATCAACAAAAGCTTTTTTATAACATTCTATTGTTTCCTTTATAGCTCTATCTCCAATAACATGAGTAACAACTTGAATTCCATGTTCTTTAGCTATAGCACAATATTCTTCCATCTCTTCAGTTGTTGTAAAATGTTCTCCTATTGTTGAAGGATCATCATTATATGGTTTACACATAAGAGCTGTTCTTGCTCCTAAACTTCCATCTTTAAAAAGTTTCAAAGGTCCTAAAGTTATCCAATTTTCTTCTGAATATCCATCTCTAGTAAACTCTCCATCTGTTACATATTTTTTAAATTCCTCTATATTTGTAAAACAAACTTGATGTCTATAACGAAGAAGACCTTTTCCCTCTTTAAATAATTTTTTAAACATTGCAAAATGTTCATCTATTGATTTTACTATTGTTGTTCCTATATCATTACTTTGTACGCTTGTAAGCCCATAAGCAACTGCTTGTTTCATACTTTTTATAAGCATTCTTTCTCTATCTTCCATTGTATAATCTGGAATAAGTTTTTTTACAAAGTTACAAGCATTTTCTGTGAATACTCCATTAGGATATCCATCTTCACCTATCACAAAAGTTCCACCAGGCCATTGAGGTGAATTTCCATCAATTTCTAATAATTCTATTGCTTTTGTATTTGTTGATAATATATGGCCACAAACACGTTCTAATATAATTGGAATTTCTGTGGAAATTTTATCTAAATCAAATCTTGTTGGTATTCTTTTATCTGGAAAATAATCTTGATTCCAACCTATAGCATGGATACAATGTTTTGTTAATTCAGGATTTTCTTTTTTAAATTTTATACATCTTTCAACTAAATCTTCTACTGAAGTACAATCAAAAATAGATACTTCTTGTAATACTTCAGCAAATTGTATAAGGTGTAAATGAGAATCATTTAATCCAGGAATTACTGTTCTTCCCTCACAATCTATTTTTCTACAATCTTCTAAACATAATGGTAAAAGTTCCTCTTTTTTTCCAACTTTTTTTATGATTCCATCTTCTATAAGAATAGCTTCTGTAAATTTTTCTCTTTCAAGATAAACTTTTCCATTAAATATTAAAGTTTGTGTACTCATAATTACTCACCTTTTTTTAATTTTTTATCAAAATACATATAGAAAAATACTCCAACTACTAAAACTAAAGTTCCTAATATAGAGTTTGTTGTATCTTCTATAAATGTATTAATAACTAGCCCTAAGAAAATCACTGCTGTTATTATTACAGATACTGGATATGCCCAAACTTTATAAGGACGCTCTAAGCTTGGATATTTTTTACGACATCTCATTACTGCTACTATTGATAAGAAACTAAATATCATACTTGAAAATACAACTAAAATTGTTAATTGTTCTAAGTTACGTAATAAAACTAAAACTACAGAAATAACTCCTTGAATAACTATAGCAACTGTTGGCACTTTATATTTTGGATGTAAATAAGCATAAGATTTGAAGAAATGTCCCTCTACAGCCATAGCATAATACATACGAGGTTGAGCCATTATTAATCCATTAAGAGCACTAAACATAGCTAATACCATTCCTATAACAACAACTGAAGCTCCTATATTTCCAAGAACTTTTTTAGCTACAGCTGTTCCTAAATAAAAATCTCCACTACCTATCATAGATACTATTTCTTCATGAGGAAGAACTTTAAATATAGCAAAGTTAAAAAATACATAAAGTAAAGTTACTCCACCTATACCAAATATTAAAGAAAGAGGTAAATTTCTTTTTGGATTTTTTATTTCTTCAGCTAAAGTATTTAAGTTTGTCCATCCTTCATAAGCCCATAAAGTAGCCACAACAGCAAAAGCTATCATTCCAATTAAACCTCTTTCACTAGTTTCAACAGCTGTTGATACACTAGCTAAAGAAAAATCTGGTTTTACATCTCCAACAAAAATAGCCACAAACATTATTAATAAAATAGGTATTAATTTTGCTACCATTGAAGCATTTTGAAGCCAACTTGAACCTTTAACTCCATAACAATTATATATTGTTAATACAACTATAAGGATTATGGCAATTATTTTTATTGTAAAATCACTCATATCAAAAAAAGTTCTTAAAGCTGTTGGTAAGGCAATAGCAATACTGGCTACAGAACCTGGTCCTCCAATAGCCCAATCTGTAAATCCTGTTAGGAATCCAACAATTGGATGAAAGGCCTCTGTTAAATATACAGTTCTTCCTCCAGCCTTAGGCATTAAAGTTCCTAACTCTGCATAACAAAGTCCAGCCATTAAAGAGATTAATCCCCCTATAAGCCAACATAAAAGAGCTAATCCTAAATTCATATTAACTCTTTCTAAAACATAAGAACCAAGATAGAAAATTCCTGACCCTATCATGATTCCTCCAATAATACTAACTCCCCCAAAAACTCCAATTTCTCTATTAAATTGAGTTTCCTCAGAGGTTAGATTTTTTATTCTCTCTTGTTCGTTCATAAAAACTACCCCCTCTTTTATTTAATTAAAATAAAGTATAGTATATATTCTTTTTATTGTCAAGAATTAATATTATAGTAGTTAGATTAAATTTTTCTTGACTTTATAATGAAAAAGGGGTAAATATAAAATATGGGTAGAAAACTTTTATTAGGAGGATAAAAAATGAAAATATTACTATTAAACGGAAGTCCAAGACTTGCTGGAAATACAGAAGTAGCTTTAAAAGTTTTAAAAGAAGAGGTAGAAAAAAATATAAAAGGTGAAATAGAAACTATTAATCTTCCAAAATTACAAATAAAAGGTTGCTTAGGATGTAACTATTGTAAAACATCTGGTGGGAATTGTATCACAAAAGATGATGGACAAATGGTAGCTGAAAAAATTCTTGAATCTGATGTAATTATTTTTGCTTCTCCAGTTTATTGGTGGGGAATAACTTCTCAAATGAAAGCAGCTATAGATAGAATATATATGAAAGGAGAATTCTTACCTCAAAAATCTAAAAAAATAGGATTAATTACTGTTGGAGCTGCTGAATTAAGTGATGAAGAATATGATATTATTAAAAGACAATTCAAATGTATTTGTGAATATTTAAAATGGGATTTTGTTGGAAACATAGATATTTCTGCTTATGAAAAAGGAGATATATTAAAAGATACTACTAAAATAACTGAATTAAAAGATTTTTGGAAAAAAATCTAAATTTTAATAAAATAAAAAGGATATTGTATTTTTATAATATCCTTTTTATTTTTATTATGAAGAAAAAATTTATCAATTATAAAAACTTTATTTTTTTAATTTTACTTTTGGTTCTTCAGGAATATTAAATAATGGAATAAATTTATCTAATCCTGTTAAAGTTAAAATAAGTATAGAAACTACAACTATTATAGAAAGAAAATTATATTTTATAATATCTGTTGGTCTAAAATCATAAAGAGGATAAACAACAGAAGCTATTCCTGTAAAAAATACTGTATAAGTATGCCAAGGAATAAATTGAGACCCAAAAACTCCCATAGCATCACTAAAACATCCGTTTCTAAGACGTAATTTATATTTTTCTTCTTCTGTCCCTTCTACATTTTCATCTACTAAATTTTTTATTATTGGTCCAATAGTAACTATTTGAGCCATCTCATCAGCTAAAGCAACATTTCCTAATATTGAAAAAACTCCATTATAAAACATTAATTGTCTTACATTTCTAGAAATTTTCTTTACTATTCTTGATAATGGTTCAAATGCATTGATACTTCCCATAATTCCACCAAAGGCTGTTATCCACATCATCATTATAATAACACTAGCTCCAGCACTTGAAAAACCTGTATACATTAAATCTAAAAATTCTGAAATATTAGGAATTGTTCCTGATATTAATCCAAATACCATAGAACTAATAATTCCTATAAAAAGACAAGCTAAAGTTGGAAAACCTTTTATTGCTGATACTAAAACAAAAATTAGAGGTAAACACATATATAAAGGTACTCCCTCTTTTACTTGATTTAAAAGAATAATTGCTGATTCTCTTTCTGTTTTTAAAACTTCCCAAACGTTATCAGGAATTTGATTGATAGCATCATTTACATTTCCACTTATATTTGGTAACCCCAACATAACTGACACTACATAAAAAGTTATTATTCCAACTATAAGACACCCTACAGACCATACTCCTTGATGTCTTATTCTATGTATAACTTCTACTTTTTGTATTCCAGAACTTACAACTGTAGTATCTGAAATAAGTCCTATATTATCACCAAAACAAGCTCCACCAGCAATAGCTCCTAAGGTCAAAAGAATATTTCCACCAACTATATGATTTAACCATAAAAATATAGGAGCACAAGCTGCAAAAGTTCCCCAAGATGTTCCTATTGTAATTGATAAAATACTTGTGACAATTATTCCTGTAACTGCTATAGTTTTTCCTGTTAGTCCTAAATTTAATGACATAATAATTATTGAAGCTCCTACACCACTAGCCATAAAAGCCTCAGCCATAGCATAAGCTAACATCAAAATAAAAAATACTAATTGAATTTCTTTTACACTATTTACAGCTTTTTCTACAATTTGATTAAAAGAAAACTTTTCAGTTAACCAAGCAATTATTGCTACATATATAGTTGAAATTGGAGCTGCTATTAAAAAGTCTAATTTTATTCCAACCATTAAAATTCCCAATAAAACAATAGGAGATAATTTTAGTATCTCTATAAAAATCCCTCTTCTCTCGTTATTTGTCACTTAATCCTCCTCAATAAAAAAAGCCTTATATTATTAAAATATAAGGCAGAAAATATAAAATAAACTATATAATTTATAATCTAATTGATAGCTCTACACTAGTAAACTAATGTCAGTCTTATAGATATTCTCTATAATCCCAAGTGTCTAAAGTTAGCTCTTTAAACCTTTCGGCAAAATTCCCTTTCAATAATAATCTATGCTTGCTAAGCTCCTATTATTTAATAATGTTTTTTGCAACCTCTACCTCTAAAATATTAAATTGTCCAATATACATGATAACATTTTTTATATTTATTGTCAATTTTGTTTTTCATTTTCTTATTTATTTTTCTTTCTATGAATGTTATAATTAAATATGAACCTATTTTGAGAAGAATATAATAAAATTAAATTCATATAAAATTATTTAGGAGATAAAATGAGTGAATTATATAAATTTGATATTGAAAAAGGAAAAATAATATTAGGTGTTGATGAAGCTGGAAGAGGCCCACTAGCTGGTCCTGTAGTAGCAGCCGCTGTAAAAATAAATGAGTATCATGATTTTTTTGAAGAAATTAATGATTCAAAAAAATTAACAGAAAAGAAAAGAGAAAATTTATTTGAAAAAATTTTAACATTTTGTGATGTTGGAATTGGAATAGCTACTGTAGAAGAAATTGATGAAGTTAATATTTTAAATGCCACTTTTTTAGCAATGAACAGAGCTATTGAAGATATTAAAAGTCAAAATATCAATTATGATATTGTATTAGTAGATGGAAATAAATTAATAAAAAATTATGATGGAAATCAAGAATGTATTATAAAAGGTGATGGAAAATCTTTATCAATAGCTACAGCTTCTATAATAGCTAAAGTAACAAGAGATAGAATAATGTTAAAATTTTCTGAAATATATCCTGAATATCATTTTGAAAAACATAAAGGTTATGGAACAAAACTTCATAGAGAAATTTTACTAGAAAAAGGTCCTTTAAAAATTCATAGAAAAACTTTCTTAAAAAAAATTTTATCTAATTTTTAATAAAAAATCAGGTTTAAAATGAAAAAATTTTTAAATAAAAGAACTCAAGGAGATTATTTTGAAAATTTAGCATTAAAATTCTTAGAAGCTCAAGAATTTCAATTAATTAAAAAAAATTTTTATTCACATTTTGGAGAAATAGATTTAATTTTAAGAAAAGATAATTTAATTATTTTTGTAGAAGTAAAAGAAAGAAGTAGCAAAAAATTTGGAAATGGTTTTGAAGCTATTTCTAAGCAAAAACTAAAAAGAATTTTTTTAAGTGCCAATGAATTTATAACAATAAATAAACTGCAAAATTTTGATATCCGATTTGATGCAATAGCATTTGATGAAAATAATAAATGTTGTTGGATTGAAAATATATTGTGGGGTGATGAAATTGGATTTTAGATGTGCAAAATGTGGAAGTAGCGATTATTATGTAAAAACAGCTATTTTTCCTGAAAAAGATTCAAAATTAAAAGTTGAATTTGGAACTTACTATCTAAAAATTTGTTCAGACTGTGGATATACAGAAATTTATTCTGCTAAAGTTGTTAATAAAGAACTTAAGAAGGTGAAAAATGTTCCAGAGCCTAAACCAACACCTTAGAAAATTTTTATTTAACAATAGATGTAGTGTTTGTAACAGCATTTTATTTGAAGATGAAATATATATTTGTAAAAAATGTAAAGATATTTTTCTACAAAATAATTCTTTAAAAAAATATGATAATGTTTATTATATTTTTAATTATAATAAATATTTTAGAAGTTTAATAAAAAATTATAAATTTCAAAATAGAAAATATATTGGATTTTTTTTAGCAAAACTTATAGAAAAAAATTTAAAAAAAGTAATTGAAGAAAATAATATAGATATAATTATTCCCATACCTTTAAATAAGAAAAGATTCTTTTCAAGAGGATTTAATCAAGTATCTTATATTTTAGATATTTTAAATATAAAGTATTATGAGGCAGAGAGAATAAAAAATACAAAACATATGAGTCATTTACTGAATAAAAATTCAAGAAAATTTAATATAAATAAAGCTTTTTATATTCCTTTTCAAGTGGAAAATAAAAATATTTTAATAATAGATGATATAATAACAACTGGAAATACCATAAACGAATTAAAAAAAGAAATTAAAAGTAAAGGAAAAGTAAAATCTATAACTATTTTTTCTTTTTCTATGGCATCAAGTTTTAAAAAATATAATTTTGGGGAGAATCATGACAATATTAATTGATAATAAAGAATATCTTTTAGATAAACAATATAGTAGTTTTGGTGAAATTATAAATGAAATCACAAAAAAACTTAAAGGAGAAGATAAAATATTAGAAAAAATTGTAGTTGATGGAGTGGTCCTAACTACTACTTCTATTGTTGATATTTCAAAAGTATCTTTAATAGAGATTTATACAAAAAGTCATAGAAATATTTTATTTCATTCTTTATATTTATTAGAAGAATATATAGAAGAATATTTTAAAAGCTTAAAAGCTTTAGAAGAATTTGAACTTGAAGAAATAGCATATGATATGAAAATGAATGAGATATTAAGTTTTTTAAATTGGACTTTAAATCTTTTATATAGTTTAAAAGAAAATACCTATGTAGATTATCTATATTTTGGATATAATGAGTTTTTAGATGATTTTAAAGAAAGTTACAATTCACTTATAAAGGCTTTAACTCAAGAAGATTATGAAACAGCTTTTGATATTTTAGAATTCGAAATTTCTGATATGTTATCTCTTTTAAGTGAGAATATTGAAAATTATAAAAATGATATTATTTTAGAAGAACAATCATCAAATAATAGCAATTAAATTAATAACGGATAAAAATTAATCAAAAAATATTTATTTATTAACTTATACAAAATTAGAAATTTTTTTTAGAATGTGATAAAATTAGTTATTAAGATAAAAATATTTAGGAGGATTTAGTTATGAGAAAAACAATAATTGCAGGAAACTGGAAAATGAATAAAACTAACAAAGAAGCTGTTGAAATGTTAACAGAATTAAAAGAACTTGTTAAAGGAGTAGATTCTGTTGGAATAGTAATTGGAGCTCCATTTACAGCTTTATCTGATGCTGTTAAAGCAGTAGAAGGAAGTAATGTTAAAATAGCAGCTGAAAATGTATATCCTAAAGATTCAGGAGCATACACTGGAGAAGTTTCACCAGTTATGTTAAAAGATTTAGGTGTTGAATATGTTATATTAGGACATTCAGAAAGAAGAGAATATTTTAAAGAATCTGATGAATTTATAAACGAAAAAGTAAAAGCTGTATTAGCTCATGGAATGACTCCTATTCTTTGTATTGGAGAAAAATTAGAAGACAGAGAAGCTGGAAGAACTGATGAAGTTAACAAAACTCAAATTAGAGGAGGATTTGCTGGCCTTACTGGAGAAGAAGCTAAAAAAATAGTTGTAGCTTATGAACCAGTTTGGGCAATAGGAACAGGTAAAACAGCTACTCCAGAAATAGCTCAAGAAACTCATAAAGCTATTAGACAAGAACTTACTGAAATGTTTGGAGAAGAAGTTGCTAATGAAATTACTATTCAATATGGTGGTTCTATGAAACCAAATAATGCTAAAGAATTATTAGCTCAAGCTGATATTGATGGTGGATTAATTGGAGGTGCTTCTCTTAAAGCAACTGATTTCTATGACATTATTAAAGCAGCTTTATAATTATTTTATACAAAAATATAGAAAGGAAAAATGATGATAAAAAAACCATTAATGTTAATGATACTAGATGGATGGGGAATAAGTACATGTGATACATGTGTTAATGCTATAAAAAATGCACATCCAGAATATTTTTTGAATCTTTTAAAAAATTATCCAAATTCCCAACTAAATGCTTCTGAAGAATATGTTGGATTACCTGCTGGACAAATGGGTAACTCAGAAGTAGGACATTTAAATATTGGAGCTGGAAGAGTTATTTATCAACCTTTAGTAAAAATAAGTAAAGATATTAAAGATGGAACTTTCTTTGAAATTAAAACTTTAAAAGAAGCTTTTGAATATGCTAAAAAATATAACAATAGAGTTCATATTGGAGGGCTTGTATCTGATGGTGGAGTTCACTCTCATCTTGAACATTGTTATGGACTTTTAGAAATGGGAAAAAGAGAAGGTGTAATTATGTACTTACACGCTTTCTTAGACGGTAGAGATACTCCTCCTACTTCAGGAGCTGGATATTTAAAACAAGTTGAAGAAAAAATGTTTGAATTAAACTATGGAAAAATAGCTACTATTTCAGGAAGATACTTTGCTATGGACAGAGATAAAAACTGGGATAGAACAAAAAGAGCTTATGATAATATGACTATTGGAAATGGTTTAGAATTTTCTTCTGTTGAAGAAGCTATAAAAACTTCTTATGATAAAGGAATTACAGATGAATTTGTTGAACCTTCAATAATTGATAAAGAAGGATTAATTAAAGAGGGAGATGTATTTATAAACTTCAACTTTAGACCTGATAGAGCTAGACAAATTACAAGAGCTTTAAATGATAAAGAGTTTTCATATTTCGAAAGAAATATAGCTCCAGTTAAAGTATATTGTATGAGACAATATGACTCTACAATAGATGCTCCAGTTATATATGTTGATGAAGAAATTAAAAATACATTTGGAGAAGTTATTTCTAAAGCTGGTTTAAAACAATTTAGAACTGCTGAAACTGAAAAATATGCTCATGTTACTTTCTTCTTTAATGGTGGAGTGGAAACTCAATATGAAGGAGAAGTTAGAAAACTTGTTGCTTCTCCAAAGGTAGCAACTTATGATTTAAAACCTGAAATGTCAGCTTATGAAGTTACTGAAGGATTAATAGAAGCTTTAAATAGTAACGAATATGATGTTTTCATTGTAAACTTTGCAAATCCTGATATGGTTGGACATACTGGTGTTGTTGAAGCCACTGAAAAAGCTATAAAAGCTGTTGATGAATGTGTTAAAAAAGTGGCTACAAAAATTCTTGAATTAGATGGAACTTTATTAATTACAGCTGACCATGGAAATGCTGAACTTATGGTAGACCCTGTAACAGGAGCTCCATTCACATCTCATACAATCAATAAAGTACCATTTATTTATGTATCTAATCATACAGAAAATATTCATTTAAAAGATGGTAAATTAGCAGATATTGCTCCTACTATGTTAAATATATTAGGAATTGAAAAACCTGTAGAAATGGATGGAGAAAATTTAGTTAAATAATAAAATAAAGAGGGTGTTGTATAACAACATCCTCTATTTTTTTAAATTTTTTATTTAAAATATCTTTCTTTATTTTCTAAAATATTTTCTACAATTTTTTTTATATTTTCATCTTTTAATTTTTCCTTTTTTACTAAAAGATATGTTTCTCTCTCAAAAGGTTCCCCATTAAGTTTAACCATAGGAAAAAAATTTAACTCTTTAAAATTTTGCATATGAATTTTAGGTAATACTGTCCAACCAATTCCACTTTTTATCATTTCCAAAGAAGCTTCTGTAGAATTAACTTTCATTATCTCCCCTTGAAATGGTTTTCCTAAATAAATTTTACTCCATTCATCTAAAAATATTCTAGATTTTACCACAGTATTAGTTTCATATTGAATATATGGTAATTTTTCTAATTCTTCTATTCTTAATAGTTTCTGTGATATTATTCCATAAGGCTCTTTTGAAACAATATATTTTTCTTCATTCCATGGAACATCTCCTCTTAAAATTGCTATATCTATTTTTTCTTCTTTTAATAATTTAGGAAGTTCATGATAACTATTTCCTGAAATTATATTAATTTTTATTTGAGGATATATTTCTTTTAAACTTTGTAATATAAAAGCTAATTTATATTTAGCCATTGTTGTACTTATACCTAAATTTATTTTCTTTTCTTCTAAATCTTTTATATTTTTTATATTTTTCTTCATTATTTCATATTCTAAAAGAAACTTTTTAGAGTATTCTGCTAAATACTCTCCTTCTTTTGTTAATATAATTCCAGTAGAAAGCCTTTTAAATAAAACTACATCTAATTCTTCCTCTAATTTATTTAATCTATAAGTTAAAGAAGGTTGTGAAGTATATAATTTTTCTGCTGTTTTTGTTAAATTTAACTCTTCTGACATAACTTTTATTATTTCGCAGTCTTTTAAATCCATACATTCTCCCATAAAAATTTAGTGATATAAAAATTTTTTAAAAAGCTTATAAAAATTCAATATTTCATTTTTTTATAAATTTATATTAAAATATTTGTAATAAAACATGATACTGTATACATAATTATATCATATTTTTTTTAAGGAGACAATATGAAAGAGATATTATTAAAAAAATTTGAATCTTTAGAACCTCAATTACAAAATATGGCTAATTTTATTTTTGATAATCCTGAATTTGGTTTAAAAGAATTCAAAGCTTCTAATCTTTTGATAAATTATTTAGAAGAAAATGGATTTATTATTGAAAAAGGTGTAGGAGGATTAGAAACTGCTTTTAGAGCTATTTATGAACAAGGAACTGATGGTCCTTCTATTGGAGTTTTAGTAGAATATGATGCCATTGAAGGAATTGGTCATGCTTGTGGTCATCATATGCAAGGACCTATAGGAGTTGGAGTAGCTGTAGCTTTAAAAGAAGTTTTAAAAAATGAAAATTATAAATTAGTTGTTTATGGAACTCCAGCTGAAGAAACAACAGGTGGAAAATTAACAATGTTAAAAAATGGTTGTTTTAAAGATATTGATGTAGCTTTAATGACCCATGGAGGTCCGAACACTACAACTGATATAAAATCTTTAGCTATGTGTAAACTTACAGTTACATTTAATGGTATAAAATCTCATGCTGCTTTAAAACCTGAATCTGGTAGAAGTGCTTTTGATGCTCTTCTTCTTACATTTAATGCTATTGAATTTATGAGAGAACATGTACCAGATGATGTTAGAATGCATTATACTGTTTTAAATGCTGGTGGACCAGCTAATGTAGTACCTGATAAAGCTATAGGAAACTTCTACTTAAGGTCTTATGATAATGCTACTCTTGTAGATTGTAAAGAAAGATTTTTTAACATCATAAAAGGAGCTAGTCTTATGACTGGAACAACTTATGATATTCATATAGATAAAGAAATGGGTGGAAAAATTCCTATTCTTACTTTGAATGATTTAATTATGAAAAATGCTTTAGAATTAAATGCTCCTTCTATGAGCCCACCAAGAGAAAAAACAGGTTCAACTGATTTTGGAAGTGTTATGGCAATAGTTCCAGGAACTTGTTTAAGAATAGCTTTTGTTCCTGAAGGAACAGCTTCTCATTCAGATGAATATTTAAAAGCGGGAAAATCACCAGAAGCTTATAAAGCCATTGACATGGGTGGAAAAATTCTTTTATCTACTATTTATGAAATAATTACAGATAAAGAAATTTTAAAAAGTATTAAAGATGAATTTGAAAGAAAAACAAATAAAAAATAAATTTTTTAAAGTTTAAGGAGGAAATTATGAAAAAATTTAAAGTTCCACACTCATATGTAATTATTTTTATATTACTTATCTTTGTATCAATTCTTACTTATATTATTCCAGCTGGAGAATATACAAGAATCACTACTGCTAGTGGTTTAAAAATGGTTGATAGTACTAGTTATCATTTAGTTGAAGCTAAACCTGTTGGTATTTGGATGATTCCAAATTTTGTTATGAAAGGTCTTATTAAACAAGCTGGTATTATATTCCCAATCCTTGTTATAGGAGGAGCTTTAGAAACAGTTCTTTCTACTGGAATGTTCCATGCTTATTGTAATAAACTTGCTAGAAAATGTTCTGGTAAAGAAAGATTATTTATCCCAGCAGTATTATTACTATTTGCTATTATAGGAATAACTCAATCAACAAATAAATTTATAGGTTTTGCTCCTTTAGGTGTTATGTTATCAGCTACATTAGGATATGATGCTATAGTTGGAGTTGCTATGATTTTATTAGGAGTTGGTATTGGATTTTCTACAGGTATTTTAGCTCCTACAACAGCTATTGCTCAAGAAATGGCTGAGTTACCAGCTTATTCTGGAATTGGATTAAGAACAGTTTCTTTTGTACTTTTCTATCTTGTTACAGCTGCTTATATAGTTTGGTATGCTGAAAAATCTAAAAAAGACCCTACAAAAAGTGCTCTTTATGGGGTTGAAGAAGTACAAACTTTTGATTTAAAAGATTCTAATATTGAAGTTGAGAAAAAACATCCTTTAGTATTAACTATCCTTATTATTTTCTTCGCTATTTTAATGTATGGTTGTATAAAATTTAGTTGGGGACTTGTTGAAACTGCTGTATGTTTTATGTGGATGGGATTTATCATTGGACTTAGTTATGGATATGACCCTAGTAAAATAGCTAGTTGTTTTGTAAAAGGAATTAAAGGAATGTCTTCTGCTGCTATGATTGTTGGACTTGGAGCTGCCGTTGCTTTAATTTTATCAGAAGCCAAAGTACTAGATACAGTAGTTTATGGATTAGCTAAAATGTTAGAATGGTTCCCTAATTTCTTAAAAGCTCCTGTAATGTTATTTATAAATGTTATTGTTAATGGATTTGTTACTTCTGGTACAGGTCAAGCAGCTGTTGTAATGCCTGTTATGGTTCCTTTAGCTGATGTTTCAGGAATTACTAGACAAACGGCTGTTTTAGCTTATAAATTTGGTGATGGATTCTGTAACTATATTTTACCTCATGCATCTGCTTTAATGGGATTCTTAGGGGCTACTGGAATTACTTATGACCGTTGGATGAAATTCATGTGGAAATTATTCTTAATATGGATGATTTTAGGTTCAATAATTCTTTCTTATGCTTATTTTACTCAATATGCATAAAAATAAAAAAGTATAAATAATATAGTACCCCCATTTTACTATATTATAATAAAAAAAGACTGTTGGATTTTATAATAAAGAATTTTCAATAGTCTTTTTTATTTAAAATAAAAAAGTCAGTTTTATATTTTAAACTGACTTTTATTTTTATATTATAATGCTGCTTTAGCTGTTTCAGCTAATTTTGCGAATCCTTCAGCATTGTTTAAAGCCATATCAGCTAATACTTTTCTGTCTAAAAGGATTCCAGCTTTTTTAAGACCATTCATAAATGTTGAGTAAGTCATTCCGTTTAATCTTGCTCCAGCATTTATTCTTATGATCCATAATTGTCTCATTTTTCTCTTAGTTACTTTTCTATCTCTAGTAGAGTAAGCCATTGCTCTCATAACAGCTTGTTTAGCTTGTTTTATAACGTCACCAGATGCTCCTCTAAATCCTTTAGCAGCTTTTAAAACTTTTTTATGTTTTCTTCTTCTTACGATTCCAGTTTTAACTCTCATTTTATCCTCCTATAATATATTCTCTCGAAAACCGATTATCTTCCAACTCCGTATGGTAATAATCTAATCATATCACTTTTATGAACGTTATCTAAAAGTACAAAGTCTTTTTTCATTCTATTTTTTCTTTTTCTAGTTTTTTTAGTTAATATGTGGCTTTTTCCTGAATGTTTAGCTACATATTTCCCTGTTCCTGTTACTTTGATTCTTTTAGCTGTTCCTCTATGAGTTTTCATTTTTGGCATTTTTGTGTTCCTCCTCTCAAATTACAAACCTATTTTTTCAATGATAACATTAAATATTTTTGTGCATCTTTATATCTTTTTTCAACTTCAGCAAATCCTTCAAATTGACTAGCTACATCATCAAGAAGTTCAATTCCCATTTCTTCATAGCTTCTTTCTCTTCCAAATTGTACTAAAGTAACTTTAACTTTATTATCTTTTTCTAAGAATCTTTTGATACTATTTATCTTTGTTTCTAAATCATGAGTATCAATTCTTGTTCTTAATTTTACTTCTTTAACAACCACTTGTTTTTGTTTTTTCTTAGCATCTTTTGCTTTTCTAGTTTGTTCATATTTATATTTTCCAAAATCCATTATTTTACAAACAGGTGGATTAGCATTTGGAGAAATTTCTACTAAATCTAAATTCTCTCTTCTTGCTGCTTCTAAAGCCTCAGCTGCAGTCATAATTCCCATTTGTTCCCCAGAATTAGATATTATTCTAAATTCCTTACCTTTTATTTTTTCATTGATTCTAATTTTGTCAGAAATAGCCGACACCCCCTATACTATAATCATATATAAAAAAACGAGGTCGCACTAACCCCGTCATACAATTTAAAATTAATAAATATATACATTGCTCTTAACCTTATATAAGTATCAAGACCTATAAGGTGAGAAACGGGAAGTTTCTTCTTAAAAATATTTAATTCAGCTTTATTATTATAAAATAATTTTTACAAAAAGTCAAGTATTTTTATAAATTTTATTTAAGAAAATCTATATCTTCCAACTCTTTTTTATCTTCTACCATAAATGAAAAAACTTCTTCCATATGTTTTTTTATGATTTGTTTTCCCCCTTTATCTCCTTTTATATTTTTTAATTCTTCTATATATTCAGGAGAAAATATACATGGATTCCCTAAATCTTTTCCATCAAATAAACATCCTATTTTTTTACTTTGTTTAAAAAAATTTTTTATAAATTTTTCTAAAGTTTCTACTTTTAAGTAAGGCTGGTCACAAACCATAAACATCAAAAAATTTTTATTATTAATTTCATTTAGTCCTAATATAATAGATGAGGAAATCCCCATTTCACTATGGGGATTTTCTTTATATTTTATATTATTTATTTTTGTAGTTTTTAAATATTCTTCTATCTCTTTATATTTTGAAACTACTATTATATTTTCTATACTTTCTTTAAATATTTTTTTTAATGAAAAAATATTTTCTAATGTATATTCAAACATATATTTATTATTCAATTTATAAAGTAATTTATTACTTCCAAATCTTTTACTATTTCCAGCAGCAAGTAAAATAATATCTAATTTCATTATTTTTTCTCTAACATTCCCATAAATACTTTTTCTGGTGTTATAGGAAGTTCTCTTATTCTAACTCCTACAGCATTATATACAGCATTTGCTATAGCTGGAGATGAAGTATTTATAACAACTTCTCCTATTGATTTTACTCCAAAAGGTCCAGTTGGTTCATAACTACTTTCAAATTGAACTTCTATTGTTCCAACATCTTTTCTAGTAGGGATTTTATATTGCATAAATGAATGAGTTTGTAAACTTCCTTTATTAGTATAAACTACATCTTCATATAAAGCCATTCCAATTCCTTGAGCTATTCCACCTTCTGTTTGTACTCTAGCTAATGCTGGATTTACTACTGTTCCACAGTCAACAACAGCTTTATAATTAATAACATCTACTTTTCCAGTTTCTGTATCTACTTCTACTTCTGCTATTCCTACCATATATGGTGGTGGAGATACTTTAGAAGAATGAGATTCACTAGCATAAAGAGTATTATTGTTGTTACACATAGCCTTATTTGCTATATCTTTTAATGAAATTTCTTTATTATCTTCTAAATCAAAAACTTTCTTTCCATCAAAATCAACTTTTTCTACATCTACATTTAAATATTGTGCACCTAAAGTTTTGATTTTAGTTATTAATTTTTCACAAGTTTTTACTACAGCCATACCTGTTAAGTATGTTGTACTTGAAGCATAAGAACCTGAATCATATGGAGAAGTATCTGTATCAACACCATGTACTATTATATTATCAACACTACAATCTAAGCATTCTGCAGCTATTTGTGATAGTACTGTGTCACAACCTGTTCCCATATCTGTAGCTCCTACCATTAAATTGTAGAATCCATCATCACTTACTTTTATTGCTACAGAACCTACATCTACATTAGAAATTGAAGAACCTTGCATAGAAAATCCTAATCCAACTCCTCTAACTTTACCATTTCCCATATCTCTACGAGGATATTTATTATCCCAGTCTATCATAGCCTTAGCTCTCTCTAAACATCTATCTAAAGCACAACTATTAGCTGTTTCTCTATAATAAGCTGGCATTAAATCTCCTTCTCTAACCATATTTTTTTCTCTTAAAGTTATTGGATTTATTCCTAACTTTTCTGCTAATTCATCTATTATTGATTCCATAGCAAATATTCCTTGAGTAGCTCCATAACCTCTATAAGCTCCAGCTGACATAGTATTTGTATATACTACATCATATCTAAATCTATAAGATTTAGCCTTACTATATAAAGGTATTGCTTTATGTCCACTTAATCCAACTGTTGTTGGTCCATGTTCTCCATAAGCTCCTGTATTTGATAAAGTATATAAATCAATAGCTTTTATTATTCCATCTTTAGTAGCTCCTATTTTTATTGTTACTTCCATTTCATGTCTTGGACTTGAAGCAGTTTGACTCTCTTCTCTTGTAAATATTAATTTAGAATTTCTACCTGTCATATAAGTAACAAAAGCTGGATAAACTTCCATTATAGCTGTTTGTTTAGCTCCAAAACCTCCACCTATTCTAGGTTTTATTACTCTTACTTTAGATTTTGATATATCTAAAGCATTAGCTACTATTCTTCTTACATGGAAAGGAATTTGAGTAGAAGAAACTACATTTAATCTACCAAACATATCCATAGTTGCATAAGCTCTAAAAGTTTCCATTGGAGTTTGTTGATTAGCTTTTGTATGATATGTATTTTGAAGAACAACATCACATTCTTCAAAAACTTTATCTATATTTTCATCGCCATCATTAGCATGAGCACATAAATTTCTTTTATTGTCAGCTCCAACAGGACATAATGCTTTCCAGTTATCTTCTGGATGTATTAATATTTTATTATCTTTTGCTTTTCTAAAATCTAATATAGCTTCTAAAACTTGATACTTAACTTTTATAAGTTTCATAGCCTTTTCTACTACTTTTTCATTTTCTCCAGCTACTATAGCTACTACATCTCCAACGTATCTTACTCTTTGGTCTAGTATAAGTCTATCATATGGACTTGGTTCAGGATAAGTTTGTCCTGCCATTGTAAATCTTTTATTTGGTACATCTTTATAAGTAAATATACTATGAATTCCAGGAACTTTTTTTGCTATATCTGTATTAATTTCTTCAATTAAAGCATGAGCATGAGGACTTCTTAATAATTTTATTACAAGACAATCTTTTGGTGCTATATCGTCAGTATATACAGGTTTTCCTGTAACTAATGCCATAGCATCTTTTTTCATAATAGATGTATTTACTATTTTCATTATCTCTCTCCTCCTCTTTTATAATTTAAAAATGCTTTTACTGCTCTAAATTGTCCCATATAACCAGTACATCTACATAAATTTCCTACTAAGTATTCTTTTATATCTTCATCAGAAAATTCTTTTAATTCTCTTACCATTGCTAGAACATTCATTATAAACCCAGGATTACAATATCCACATTGGTCTGCTCCTTCTTTGGCCATAAATTCTCCAAATTCTTTAGCTTCTTCTTGTAATCCTTCTAGAGTTGTTATATGTTTTCCGTTAGCTCTAGCAGCTAATACTGTACAAGATAAAACAGGTTTTTCATCTATCCAAAGAGTACATAATCCACAATTAGAAGTTTCACATCCTCTTTTTACACTTAAACATCCCTTACTTCTTACGTATTCTAATAGTGGTGTATCTGGTTCTATATTATCTTCTGTTAATTTTCCATTAATCCATAATTTTATTTCCATTTTATTTTTCCTCCATTAATTTTTTTAAAGTTCTTTTTACAAAAACTTCTGTTAATCTTTTACGATACTCTCCACTAGCTCTCATATTTGAATCAAATTTTAAATTTTCACTAACATATTTTGCAAACTTTTCTATATTTTCTTCAGAAAATTCTCCTAAAATATTTTCATTATCTTCTACTACTTTTGCTTTATAAGGTCTTGCTCCTATAACAGCATAGACTTTTTTATTTTCAGTAATTGTTACTCCACAAGTTATTACAGGAAAATTTGTAGCTTGATTTCTAAAAGCAGAATATCCTACTTTTCTTCCATCTTTTTTTATTATAATTCTTACTAATATATCTTTATCATAAGGCATATTTACAAAATCTTTTAAAGGAATTATTCCTCCCTTATACATTTCTACATAAGTATCTAAAGTAAGAAGAGAAGTTAAAATGTCTGAAAATCCAAATCTACTATAAATACTTCCACCTATTGTTACACAATTTCTAAATTGTACTCCTACTATATCTTTTAAACTATTTTTTAAAGCATTGTTTGTATATTCATTTAAAGAAACATTTTTTTCTATATCTCTAAGAGTTACCATACATCCTATAGTATATTTTTCTTCATCTTCCTCTATTTTATCTAATCCTAATTTTGATAAATCTATTGCTTTAACTATATTTCTATTTTGTAGCTTTAACCATCCTGTTCCACCAAGTATTACATTATTTACATTTTGATTTAATTTATATGCCTCTTCTAGTGATTCAACAGATACATATTCTTTTATTGTTAACATTTACCCACCACCTTTACTTTTATTTTAAATTTTTCCAAGAAAAAAGAGTTGATTTCTCCTAATTATCTAGTAATTAGAAAACAATTAATACTTTATCACAAAATTAATTGTTTTACTCAACTCTTTCACCTCTGTAATATATATTTGTATTTATTTTATCATTATTTCAACTACTTTGTAAAGATTATTTTTCTTTCTTTTTCTCTGGTAATATTAAATTTAATGTAGTTGCTATAACAAATGTCATAATAATTCCATTTTGTGCAAATATTTGTCCAACCCATTTTGGTAAATGTGCTAATACATCTGGTAAGTTTCCAATTCCTACTCCAAGTCCTAAAGAAATAGCAATTATTAATCCTTTTCTATCATCTATTTCATCTCTTAATAAAGATTTTAATCCACTAACAAATATCATAGCAAACATTACAACAGCTGCTCCTCCTAAAACAGATTGAGGCATTACTGTAAATATAGCACTTAATTTTGGTATAAATCCCATAAGAACTAAAACTATAGCTCCAGTTCCTATAACAAATCTATTAACAACCTTAGTTACTGCTACTAATCCAACATTTTGACTAAATGTTGTATTTGGCAATACTCCAAAGAAAGCAGCAATTAAACTTCCAAATCCATCAGCAATAACTCCACCAGATAATTCTTCATCTGTTGGTTCTCTGTCTAATCCTCCATTAGCTATTCCTGATAAATCCCCTACTGTTTCTACAGCTGTAGCCACATACATTATTAGCATAGCTATTATAGCATTTATATTAAATTCTATTCCTACTGGCATTACTTTTGGTAAGCTAAACCAAGCAGCCTCTTTTACAGCAGTAAAATCTACCATTCCCATTACTATTGCTAATATATATCCAATTACAATACTTATCAATATAGCAGAAGCACTTATAAATTTCTGTTTACATTGATTTAAAATAATTATCATTATAACAACAACTGTTCCTACTATTATATGTTTTGGGTCTCCAAACTCTGGAGTAAATCCTCCACCAAAGTATCTAATACCAACTGGTAATAATGATAATCCTATTGATATTACAACAAGACTTGTTACAATTGGCGGAAATAATTTTTTTAATGGTTTTATAAAATATCCTAGTACCATTTCAAATAAAGCTCCAATAACTGAGGCTCCCATTATAGCTCCATACCCATATGTTACTCCAATTGCTTTTGCTGTACCTAAAAATCCTGAACTTGTTCCCATAACTCCTGGTAATCCACTACCTATTTTCATAATAGGATAAATTTGAATAAGAGTTGTAATTCCAGCAATAAACATAGAATTTTGAATAAGAGCTGTTTTTAAGTTCAAATCCATTTGTAACATTCCACAAACTATAATAAGTGGAGAAATATTACCTAAAAACATAGCTAATAAATGTTGAATACCTAAAGGTAAGGCTGTTTTCAAAGGAACTTTTCCTTCTAATTGATAGATGTTTTCATTACTTACTTGTGACATTTTTACTCCTTATTTATATTAAATTTTTTTACTTTTTCAAAGGACAAAACATTATATCACATCTTTAAAATTTTACAAGAGATTTTTTAATTTTTCTAAAAATTTTTTAAAATGAAAGAGGACTGGAAAACTCAGTCCTCTTTCGTTAATTATTATTCATTTCTTAGGGTATTATTTTACAGCTATTAATTCTATTTCTACCTTTACATCTTTCGGTAATCTTGCTACTTCTACACAAGCTCTTGCTGGTTTTACTTCTCCTAAATATTCATTATACACTTCATTTATTGCTCCAAAGTCATCCATATTTTTTATGAAACATGTTGCTTTTACTACATCTTTAAATGTGTATCCTGCTTCATCTAATATTGCTTTTAAATTTTCTAATGATTGTCTTGTTTGAGCTTTTACATCATCTGATACCAATATCATTGTCTCTGGTACAAATGGTATTTGTCCTGATATATATAAAGTTTCATTTACCTCTACTGCTTGTGAATATGGTCCTAAAGCTGCTGGGGCTTTTGGTGTATTTATTATTCTTTTCATCTTTTTCTCCTTAAACTATTTTAATAATAACTAAATAAATTTAGTTTTTGTTTCACTTAAAGTTTCTGAACCATCTTTTGTTACTATTAAGTTTTGTTCATAGTTAACTGTTCCAAGTCCTGGTTGATATAATCCTTTTTCTATAGCTATATACATATTTTCTTCTAATATCATATCTTCTTCATGAATGAACCAAGGACGTTCCCAAGTTAATCCAATTCCATGTCCCCAATGAGGAGGGAAAGCTGCATATAATGTATTTTCATCTGTTTGTTCTGAAGATAAACTTACTCCTCTTTCTTCTAAGTATCTATCTCCAGCTTCACATAATTCTCTTACAGAAACTCCTGGTTTAACTAAACTCATAACATATTCACACGCATCTGTTACTATATCTATTGCTCTTTTTTGTTTTTCTGTAGGTTTTCCTCCAACCACAGTTGTTCTTCCAAAGTCACAAATATATCCTTCATAACATATAATAAAATCTACTTTAAATAATTCACCATCTTGTAATTTCCTATTACAATCATATCCAGGGAAATCAACACTATGAACGGCATCACTATGAGGTCCTGAACTTGTTACAATAAAGTATAAAACTGCTCCTTCTGAATATACTTTAGCCATAGCTGGTCCTATAACTTCTGCTTCAGTTTTTCCTGCTGCTACATTATTCATTATCATTTCTACTGCTTCTGTTCCAATTTCATTAGCTCTTCTAATAGATTCAATTTCCCTTGGTGATTTAACAAGTCTCATTTTAGAAAGAATATCGTCACATGGAACTAATTCTAATTCTGGCATTCTTTCTTTCATTTCTCTACCTATTTTCCAAGTAAGAGTATCTTCATACATAACTCCTACTTTTCCTATATCCATTTTTAATTCTTTAGCTGTATCTGCTACTAATTTAAAGAAATCTGTACTATATCTAATATCTTTAACAGCTACTAAATCTTTTCTATATTCTAATGTTGTTACTATAAGTACTGGTTCTCCCTCTTTAGGAATCATTAAAACACAATGAGATCTTCCTGTCCATAAAGGTGGTTGATCTGGTAAATAACATCTTTGTTGATAATGATTAGCAAAATAATCTACTCCAGCAAATCTATCCCAAGTTCCTCCTCCTCTAGACCAAATCATTACCCCATTAAGTCCTTGTTTTACTACTTCTTCTCTACACTTTTCTCTTCTTCTCTCAAATTCTTCAAATGGAACATTTTTAGCAAACATATTTCCTCCTATAATTTCTCTATATTATAATTTATAATATCATTATTGTTCTTCTTTCATTTTTTGATAAACTCTATGAAGACCCCAAGCAAAACCACCAAAATTTAACATTGCACAAACAATCATACATAAAATAGTACTAACTGGCATTTTAATCTCCTCCTCTTTTATTAATCTTGATGTTCTTCTGGAATTTCCGGATATCCTTCTATTACTGTATTCATATAATTATTTTCAGCACTTTCCCCTAATTTTTTATTAAATAATAATGTTATTATTATTAATAATCCAACTTGTAATATAACTGTTCCAAAACTATCAACTACAAATGGATTCCACCAATCATTTGGTCTAGCTTTCATAGCTCCAATTGCTGACCATACAAATAATATAATTATAGCTACTGGTGCTAGGAATCTAACTGATATATTCCACCATTTACCTATATATAATTCATTTTCTGGAATATTAATATATGAACGAGTTTTTTCTACTCCAAATTTCCATATTGCAAGACATGTAAATAAAGACCCTACTAATAAAGCCATTCCCCATACCCAATCTTGATTATTTACAAAATCTATGTCATAAGCTGAAAAGATTCCAATAGCAAATACTACAAAGAATATTATTGTTGTAGCTTTTTTTCTTGACATTTTCATATCCATTAAAGGAACAACTCCTGTATTAAAGAATATTACATTTGCTGTCATAGCTGCAAAGAATAATGATAAGAAGAATAAACATCCTAATATACGTCCACCAACCATTCCTCCAAATAATTGAGTTAAAGAAATAAATGTTAACCCATAGTTACCTGATCTACAAATCTCTTCTGCTACCTCAGGACTAGGAGCTAAAGCAAATAAAGCTGGTAATACAACAAACCCTGCTAATAATGCTGCTGAGTTATCTCCAACTCCTTGAAGGAATTCATTTAAAGCAACATCTGATTTAGCCTTAGTATAAACTCCCATTGTTATTACTAATCCAAATCCAGGTCCTACAGACCATGCTGATTGAGATAAAGCTTGTAACCAAGTATTAGAATCAAAGAAAGTATCTGGTGATATAGCAAATAAATATTTTAATCCCTCAACAGAACCTGGTAAAGTTAAAGCTCTTACTAACATTATCAATAAAACTATATATAATGCTGGAGTTAGCCATTTTCCTATTAATTCTATTCCTTTACTTATTTTTTGAGCAACAATTACTGCTGTTAAAAGAAGTAATCCTACAAATATTCCTACATTTATCCATCCATTTGAAACATTATCAAATAATTGAACTAATTCTTGTGTTGTTTTTCCTTCAAATCCTTTTAATGAAATAAATGCATATCTTAAACACCAACCCATAACAACTGTATAATATCCAGTTATAGCAACAGTAGTAGCTGCCATAAAAGCTCCCATCCAAGCATATTTTTTACCTATAAAATCTTTAAATGCTCCTGGTGCTCCGTGTCTTGTTAATCTTCCCATTACCATTTCTGCTGTAATAATAGGTATAGATATTGAAAATAATATTATTGTCCAAGCTAAAACAAATGAACCTCCTCCATTTAATGCAGCCATTCTTGGAAATCTCCATACATTTCCTGTTCCAACTGATGCTCCTATTAAAGTAAGGATTAATCCCCATCTTGATGAGAATACCTCTTGACTCTTATCTGACATAATTCCAACCCCTTTCTTTATTTTTATTATTTTAAATATGCTTTTAATATTGCATAATATCCTTCAATTCCTTTATAAGCTTGTTCTAATTCTATGTACTCATCTATTGTATGAGCTAAACTTTCTTTAGAAGGTCCATATCCAATAGTTTTTATTCCTAACTCCCCAGCATAATGAGAAGCATTTGTACAGAAATACCAACAACTTACAGGTGGCTCTTGTCCTATTTCTTTTAAAGCAGTTTTTGCTTTTTGAATATATTCTTCTTTTTCATCATAAATCCATCCAGGGAAAAATCTTTTACAAACTATATCATTTCCTGTCCAACATTTATCTTTTCCATCAGAATAACTTACTCTTGCTTTAAATTCATTATCTTCTTTAGTTAATTTATCTATAATATCTTGTATAGGTTTTAAAACATCTTCCATTGTTTCCCCTACAAGTAATCTTCTATCATAAGTAGCCATACAATAATCTGGTACAACTGATGCTCCAGGATATGGAGATGATTTTATATCTGTTAACTCCAGTACTCCATCTCCTAAGATTTTATGATGTGAAAATGGAATTTTTCTTATTTCTTCTATTAACTTCATCATTTTATAAACTGAATTTATTCCTTCTTGTGGATTTGAAGAGTGAGCTAGTTTTCCAAATGTTTCTACTACTATTTCTCCTCTTCCTTTTTGTCCTACTTTTAAATGAAGTTGTGAAGGTTCTCCTATAATAACATAATCTGGTTTAGCATATTTACTAATACTTCTTGCTGCAACTCCTTCGAAACATTCTTCATGTACAGAACCAGCAACAAATAATTCCCCAGCAAATTCTTTATTTAAATCTTTAGCTAAATATCCTCCTGCTAATGCCATTAGACATAAAGCACTTTTCATATCTGTGCTTCCTCTCCCATAAAGTTTTCCATCTGAAACTTCTCCTCCAAATGGTTCTTTAGTCCATTGACTTTCATTTACAGGAACTGTATCCATATGTCCTTCACATAAAATTCTTGGTCCTTCATATTTCCCTTTTACTGAAGCTATTACATTTCCATATTCATCTACATGAACTTTATCATATCCTAGTTCTAAAAATAATTTTTCTAAATATTTAGCAAATTCTCCTTCTTCTCCAGAATAACTTTTTATTTGAATAGCTTTTTGTAATACTTTTACTACTTCTTCTTTTCTTTCTTCTGTTAGCATTTCTTTGCCTCCGAAAATATTATTTATTATTATAAGCTCCATCCCAAACTACTTTTCTGTATCCTTCTACATCTGTATCTCCTTCTGTACTGATACAAAGTATTCTTGAATTTTCATCTATTTTTAATGCTTCCATTAATTCTTTATATTCTTCTTTTCTTTCTGATAAAATTGTAAATAGTCCTAATCCTACTGCTCCTGATTCTCCTGATATTACTCTTTGGTCATCTTTTAATGGACTTGATAATACTCTCATTCCTCTTGCTGCTACTTGGTCATCACATGAAACTGAAAAATCAGCATTATCTCTTAAAATTTTCCAACTTATTGTATTTGGTTCCCCACAAGCTAATCCTGCCATTATTGTTGTTAAATCTCCACCTACATTATGAGGATTTCCATCATTTGCTTCCATTGATTTATAAATACAGTTTGCTCCGTGTGGTTCACAAATTATTGTAATTGGTCTATCATCTCCATATAAATGAGCTAAGTATCCTTGAACTGCTCCTGCAAAAGAACCTACACCTGCTTGTAAAAATACATGAGTTGGTTTTTCTTCTCCAGCTTCTTTTAATTGTTCTATTACTTCATTTATTATTGTTGAATATCCTTGCATTATCCATAATGGTATTTCTTCATATCCATCCCAAGCTGTATCTTGTACCATTATCCAACCATAATCTTCTGCCCCTTTATTAGCTAATCTTACGGCATCATCATAATTTAAATCTGTAATAGTTACATCTGCCCCCTCTCTAGCTATTGCATCAAATCTCATTTTTGCTGAACCTTTTGGCATATAAACTACTGATTTTTGTTTTAATCTATTTGCCATCCAAGCTACTCCTCTTCCATGGTTACCATCAGTAGCTGTTATAAATGTTACATCTCCTAACTCTTTTTTTATTTCATCTGATATTAATACATTATAAGGAAGTTCATTTATATCTTTTCCTAATCTTTTACTTAAGTATTTTCCTATTGCATAAGAACCACCTAAAACTTTAAAAGCGTTTAATCCAAATCTTTTAGACTCATCTTTTAACCAAACTTTTTTTACTCCATAGTGCTCTGCTAAATTTTTTAAATCTACTAGTGGAGTTGGTTTGTAGTTTGGTAAACTTTTATGAAATTCATATACATCATGTATACTTTTATTATCAAATCCTATTAACTCAGATTTTTCATAATTTTCATCTCTACTTTTAGTATTATGAACCCATTTTATTAATTCCATTTTTTCCTCCTAAATTTCATTTAAAATTAATTGATTTATTAAAAGCATTTTCCATGCCAAAACTTAAATTTTATTTTTTGTATTAAAATAGTTTTTTTCTTTCTAAAATAAATTATTTTTCTTTTTAATATATTTATGTTCTTATCTCATTTTGATAATTTTTATATCATTTTGATAAAATATTTACTTTGCTTATTTTTAAAGTTTTTTTTATTACTAAAAAATATTTTATCGTTTTCTCATATCATTTTGATAAAAATATATATTTTTTTATAATTTAATGTGCTATAATACAATCAAATATTTTTTTTCAGAAAAAAGGAGCTAAAATGAAACTTTTAGAAAATATAAAAAATGATATAGAGCTTTATGCTGATGCCATATCTCAATTAATTGGTATTGATGTTGAAATTATGGGAAAAAATTTTAAAAGATTAGTTGGAACAGGGCTTCTTAAAGACAAAGTTGGACAAAATATGTATCAAGACTCTCATGTTTATAGAAGTGTTCTTTATTCTGGAGAACTTTGTATTATCATAAATCCAAGAGAAGAAGAAATTTGTAAAACATGTCCATCAAGAGAAATATGTAAAGAAACATTAGAAATATCTACTCCTATTTTTTTTAATGAAGATATTGTTGGAGTTATTGGTTTAATTTGTTTTGACCAAAAGCAAAAAGAAAATTTTTTACTAAAAAAAGATTTATATATTAATTTTATAAAACAAATTTCTCTTTCCATTACTTCTAGATTACATCAAGAAAATGAAAAAATTATAGCTAAAAATAATAATGAGTTACTTCTTAATATTATAGATAGAATTCCTGACTCTATTATTATTACAAATGAAGATAAAAAAATAGAAATGATAAATAAGAGTGGCCTTACTCTTCTAAAAAATATAAATTCTAATTCAAAAATAAAAATAAATAATGAAACTAAAATGTCTGATAAAAAAGAATTTTCTTTAGAATATAACAATACTACTCATGATGTAATTGGAGATATTATCGAAATAAATAATAGTACAGATAATTCTAAAACTCTTTATATATTTCAAGAGTCTGATAAATTTAGAACTTACCTTCAACAAATAAATACTAATCTTTCTAAAAATTTTATTTTCTCTTCACCAGAAATGAGTTTAATATATTCTAAAATTTATAAAGTAGCTAAAACTACTTCTACTGTATTTATTACAGGAGAAAGTGGTACTGGAAAAGAAGTAGTTGCTAGATTGATTCATTCTAACAGTGATAGAAAAGACAAACCTTTCATTGCAGTAAATTGTGGAGCCATTCCAGATTCTTTAATTGAAAGTGAATTTTTCGGATATGTTAAAGGAGCTTTTACAGGAGCTAATCCAAATGGAAAAATTGGTTTTTTTGAACAGGCTAATGAGGGAACTATATTTTTGGATGAAATTGGAGATATGCCTCTTTCTCTTCAAGTTAAACTTTTAAGAGTTTTACAAGAAAAAGTTATTTGTCCTATTGGTTCAAATAATTCTAAAAAAATAGATATTAGAGTTATTGCTGCTACTAATAGAGAGCCTGAAGAATTAGTTAAAGAAAATAAATTTAGAGAAGATTTATATTATAGATTAAATGTTTTTCCTATAGATATTCCTCCTTTAAGAAATAGAAAAAAAGATATTGAAGATTTAGCTAAATATTTTATAAGAAAATATTCTAAGCTTTTTAATAGAAGTAATATTAAAATTTCTGATGAAGTTATGGAATTTTTTCAATCTTATAGTTGGCCAGGAAATATTAGAGAGTTAAAAAATGTTACAGAATATATAGTCAATGTTATAGAGGAAAAAGATAATGAAATTCTCTTAAAACATCTTCCAAATAAACTTTTTAAATCTTCAAATATTATTGAAGATAAAACTTTAGCAGAAATTGAAAAGGAAACTATTCAAAATCTCTTAATTAAATATGGTTCTTCTTCTAAAGATAAAGAAAAAATATCTGAAATACTTGATATTGGAATTGCCACTTTATATAGAAAAATAAAATTGTATAATTTATAAAAAAATAAGCTAGAAAATTTTTCTAGCTTATTTTTTCTAAAACTTAAAATCTCCACTTTTTCCACCAGATTTATTTAAAAGATGGATATCTGAAATACTCATTCTTTTATCTACACTTTTACACATATCATAAATTGTAAGGGCGGCTACATTTACTCCTGTTAGAGCTTCCATTTCCACACCTGTTTCTCCAACTGTTTTAGCTGTAGAATAAATATGAATTTCACACTCTTCTTCTTTTATTTCAAATTTTATTTCACATCCACTTATAAAAATTGGATGACACATTGGAATTATTTCACTAGTTTTTTTCATTCCCATTATTCCAGCTACTCTTGCTACTCCTAAAACCTCTCCTTTTTTCATCTGATTATTAATAAGTTTTGAAATAATTTCTTTTGAAACTTTTACTTTTCCAAAAGCTGTAGCCTCTCTTTTAGTTTTATTTTTTTCACTTACATCTACCATATAAGCTTTCCCATCTTTATTAAAATGTGTAAAATCCATTTTTTCCTCCTAAATTATTTCAACAATATCTCCCTCTTTTATAATTCCACCTGAAATAACTTTTGCAAATATTCCCTCTCTTGGCATTATACAATCACCAACTTTTTTAAATATTTCACAATGAGAATGACATTCTTTTCCTATTTGAGTAACTTCTAAAACTATATCATTTATTTTTAATTTTGTTCCAATAGGAATGTTAACTAAATTTAAACCAGAAACAATAAGATTTTCTCCAAAAGAACCATCTATTACTTCTCCACCTCTTTTTTTGAAATCTTCGATTTTTTCATAAGAAAGTAAGCTTATTTGTCTATGCCAATTTCCTCCATGTGCATCATTCTTTAATCCAAATCCCTCTACTATTTCACATTCATGAATATTTTTTTTATCAGTTCCCTTTTTTTCACTGATACAGACAGCCTTAATTTTCCCTTTTAAACCTTTCATTGACATTTTATCCACCTATCTCATTCATATTTTTTCTTTCTTCATCAATATTTTCTTTTCCAAAAAGATGTTTTTCAGGTTTTTTATTTATTTCAATCTTTAAAATATTTTCTATCTCTTCATCAGATTTTAAATAATCTTTTATATTAATATTACTTTTCATATTTAAACATCTTTTTATTTCACCAGTAGAAGTTATTCTTATTTTATTGCAATTTTCACAAAAACAGTTATTAATAGGACTAATAAATCCTATTTTTCCTTTACCATCTACCAATTTATAATATTCACTAACACCTTTTATTTGAAAAAAATCCTTTTGAAATCCATATATCTCTTCTAAATTTTTATAGATTTCTTTATTATTTATTCCTTTATATTTCTTTCCTTCTCCCATAGGCATTAGTTCAATAAACCTTACATCTATATTATATTTTTTAGTTATTTCTCCTAAATCAATTATAGAATTTTCATTTATGCCTTTCATTATTACAGAATTTATTTTTATTTCAAATCCCATACCCTTAGCTTTTAATAATCCAGATATTACTTTATCTAAATTTCCACCTCTTGTTATTTTTTTAAACAACTCTTTTTCTAAAGTATCAAGACTTATATTTATTCCCTTTAAACCAGCCTTTTTTAAGTCCTCTAATTTTTCTTCCAATAAAATTCCATTAGTAGTAATATATATTTCATCTATTCCTAAAAATTTTATTTCTTTTACTATTTCAATTAAATCTTTTCTAAGTAAAGGCTCTCCACCTGTTAATCTAATTTTATTTATTCCAAGTTTTATAGCATTTTTTACAATTTTTAATATTTCTTCTAGAGAAAGTTCTTCTTCTTCTATATGTTCTGTTTTTTCTGGCAAACAGTAAATACATTTTAAATTACAATTTTTTGTTAAAGATATTCTTAAATAGTTTATTTCTCTTCCTGAATTATCTTTCATCTTTTATCACTTTCTTTTTTCCATATTTTTTATATAAAACTTTAACTAATACTACAACTATTACAATAGAAATAATTATTGATGAATATTTTTCTAATAACACCAATCCCTCTTCCCATTTATCTTCCATAACTCTTCCTATATATATTAGAATAGTATTCCAAATTAAACTTCCTACTCCTGTATAAAAAATAAATTTTTTTATCTCCATTTTTTGCATTCCAGCTGGAATAGAAATAAGACTTCTAACTACAGGAATACATCTACCTATAAATACACTTAAAGTATTATATTTTTCAAAATATTTTAATGTTTTATTTATATCTCCTGATTTAAAACCCAACCTTTTTATCCACTTTTTTTCCAAAAAACTTTCTAATTTTTCTATAGAAATTTTTTTCCCAACATAATATAACATTAAAGCTCCAAGTACTGAGCCTACTGTTGAAAGTATTACCATCAAGAAGAAATTTAATTCTAATTTTTTTGAAATAAATCCTCCAAAAACTAAAATTAACTCTGATGGAATTGGCGGAAATACATTTTCTAAGAAAATTAAAAAACATATTCCTATATAGCTAAAATTTGTTAAAATTTTTATAATATAATCTTCCATTTTTCTCCCTTAAATTTTTTGAATTCAGAATATTATATCATATTTATCTATTAATTAATATCTATTTTCTTGCACAGTCACTTGTAGTTCCTAATAATATTTCTAGTCCATGTTTCAATTCATCTACTATATATTCTAATGACTCCCTAACAGCCTTTGGACTTCCAGGTAAATTTATAATTAAAGTATCTTTTCTTATTCCTGATGTGGCTCTTGATAACATTGCTCTTTTTGTTATTCCCATAGAATAATTTCTTATTGCTTCAGAAATTCCAGGAGTTCTTCTCTCAATAATTTCTTCTGTAACTTCTGGAGTCACATCTCTTTTGGAAAAACCTGTTCCACCTGTTGTTAAAATTAAATTTGCTATATTATTATCACAAATACTTATTAAATTTTCTTTTATAATCTCCTTTTCATCTGGGATTAAAATTTTTTTTACAATTATATATCCTTTTTTTAACATTATTTCTTCAATAACTTTAGTAGATAAATCTTCTCTTTCTCCTTGAAAACCCTTATCACTCATACAAATTATTGCTACTTTAAACATTCATTTTTCTCCTTTTCTTTTTATTATATCATATTTTTTATTGCTCTTGATATATTTCAATTTATTTGTTAAAATTAATCTGAAAGAGGTGATTTTATGAAAAAAATTTTTAAATTCCTATTATTATTTAGTATTATTTGTTTTTCTGTTTATTCTAAAGATTTAAAAAAAGAGATTACTATAAGTGCTGCTGCTAGCCTTAAAGAAGTAATGAATGAATTAATATTAAAATTTCAAGAAGAAAATGAAGATATTCAAATTAACTTAAATCTTGGTGGGTCTGGTGCTTTAAAAAATCAAATTATTGGTGGAGCTCCTGTAGATATTGTTTTCTTTGCTTCTCAAAGTGATTTAGATGACCTTAATTCTAAAGGTTTAGTAGAAAATAATTTTCATAAAAACATTTTAAAAAATAGAATGGTTATTGCTGGGCAAAAAGAAATAACTTCACTAGAAGAAATTTTAAATCATAAAATAGCTATAGGTACTCCTGAAACTGTTCCAGCTGGAAAATATGCAAAAGAAATTTTAATAAATGAAAAACTATGGAACAAAATTCAAAATAATCTTATTTTTTCAAAAGATGTTAGAAGTGCTATGCAATATGTAGAATTATCTGAAGTCGATTTTGCTTTTATATATAAAACTGATGCTAAACTTCTAAAAAACTCTAAAATTTCTTATGTTATTCCAGAAAATTTACATAAACCAATAATTTATAGTTATGGAATTATTAAAGATAAAGCTTCTGATGAAACTATAAAATTCTATGAATTTTTATCATCTCAAGAAGCTCAAAAATATTATGAAAAATATAATTTTGAAATGGCAGAAAAATAGTGATTTTATATGTTGAATAATCAAATAAATATAATATTATTAACTCTAAAAATTTCTATTATTTCAACTTTTATTGTAGCTATATTTTCTATATTTTTAGTTTGGTTTCTCGAAAAAGTTAGTTTAAAAATAAAAAACATTATCGAAATGTTTATTAATATTTCTCTTTTTATATCTCCAAGTGTTTTAGGATATATCCTTATTTTAATTTTAGGAAAGAAAGGATTTATAGGTTCTTTTTTATATAATAACTTTAATATAACTGTAATGTTTTCTTGGTGGGCCGGAATAATTACTGCTTCTATAGTTTCTTTACCTCTTATGTATAATAATGTAAAAACTGGTATAAGTTCTTTAGACCCTATTTATGGAGAAGTTGCTAAACAACTTGGAGCTACTGATTTTCAAATTTTAAAAAAAATTACAATTCCATTAATAAAAAGAAATATTTTAGCTGGTATGGTTCTATCTTTTGGAAGAGCTATGGGGGAGTTTGGAGCTACTCTTATGCTTGCTGGAAATATTCCAAATAAAACTCAAACTATTTCTATGGCCATTTATTCAGCTGTTGAAAGTGGTGACTCTCAAACAGCTAATTTTTTTCTTGGAATTATTTTAATAATTAGTTTTTTAGTAATGATAGTTTACAATTATTTATTTCAAAAAGAAAGGAAAATATATGAAAAAAATTAAAACTGTAGATGCTGTTGGTTATGTTTTACAACATGATATTACTGAAATTGTTCCTGGAGAATTTAAAGGAAGAGCTTTTAAAAAAGGACATATTATTACAGAAGAAGATATTCCAAAGTTACTAAAACTTGGTAAAGATAATATATTTGTTTTTGAATTAGGTGATACAGGAGTTCATGAAAACGAAGCTGCTATTATATTAGGAAAACTTGGTAAAGGAAATAACATAACTTTAGGAAAAGAAGTTAAAGAGGGAAAAATAAATTTTTATGCTGAAACAGATGGAATCTTAAAAGTTGATGTTGATAAACTTTTAGAACTTAATATGCTTGGAGAAATATCTTTTGCTACTTTACCCAATAATATTTCTGTAAAAAAAGGTGAATTAGTAGCTGGAGCTAGAGTTATTCCTCTTGTTATTAATAAGTCAAAAATGGATACAGCCCAAGAAATTATTAAAGAACCTTTACTAAAAATAAACCCATACCAAAAATATAAAGTTGGTATTATCACTACAGGAAATGAAGTTTTTTATGGTAGAATTGAAGATAAATTTGGAAAAGTTATTATAGATAAATTAAGTGAATTTGATTGTGAAATTATAGGACAAACTCTTTGTCCTGATGACAAAGAAATTATAAAAAGTAAAGCAACAGAATTTTTAAATAAAGGAGCTAATATGCTTATTTTTACTGGTGGTATGTCTGTTGACCCTGATGACTTGACTCCATCTTCTATTATTGAAATGGGTGGAGAATTAATTTCTTATGGTGCTCCTGTCCTTCCAGGTTCTATGTTTTTACTTTCTTACTTAGATGATATTCCTATGATGGGACTTCCTGGTTGTGTAATGTTTGCCAAAAGAACTGTTTTTGATTTAGTTCTTTCAAGAGTAATGACTGGAGAAAAATTAAATAAGAAAGACATTATGTTATATGGTGCTGGTGGACTTTGTCAAAGTTGTGATGTTTGTCACTACCCTAATTGTTCTTTTGGAAAATAATCTTTAATAAAAAAGCTGTTACAAACTTTTAAAATGTAACAGCTTTTTTGTATAAATTTTTTATAAATAATTTTATTATTTATCTTTCAATTATTATATTTTTTTAGTTAATATTTATTTTCTATTAAAATTAATTAAACACCCTGCTTTTATAATTTCTTTTTCTGTTTCAGTTAAATTAGAAATATATAAAATAATTTCTTGAATATCATTTCCTAATACATAAGCTGGTATTTCTTTCATATCACCCTTTAACATTTCTTTTATATTAGGAATATATATATAATCATCTACATCAAATACAGGAGTTTCCTTCATTTGGAAAGGAAGCATTCCCCAGTTAATTAAATTAGAACGATAACGTTTTGTAGCATACTCTTCACAAATATTTGCTAATGCTCCCAAAACTCTTTGACATGAAGCAGCTTGTTCTCTAGCTGACCCATCTCCTGGTTTTACAGCATAAATAGTACTTCCTATTTGAATATCTTTTAATGTTATTTCTCCTTGTCCTGGTATTTTCTTTATTTTTTTAACCACTTCAATTAATTCTTTATCTTCAGTATTATTTTTTCTTTCATCCTCTAATTTTCTAATATTTTTTGCTTTAGTTACATAATTAGGGTCTCTTCTTGATAAAGTAAATTCAGCAAGTCCTAATGGATTTGAACGATATGATGAAGTTTCTCCAGAAGGTATTAACTCATCTGTAGTAGTTACTGGATCCATTATTTTAGAACATACTTTTAAAAGAATATTATCTGATAATTTATCCATTTCTGGCCAATCTTTTATATTTGGCCCATACTTTAATTCCTCTTCATAATTTCCTTTATTAAATCCATAATATACTCTATTTTTATAAGAAGTTTCATCATAATTATATTCTGGAATATTGTGTTCTTTGTAAAGAGTTTCTGCTGATGTTAATATTCCTCCATTTGCAGCTGTTGCAGCAATAGATCTAGCATCCATAAGTGCTACTGCTGACATTTGTCCTACTCCTGGTTTTGAACCTTCTCTATTAGGGAAGTTTCTTGTTGTATGACGAATACTTAATCCATTATTTGTTGGAGTATCTCCTGCCCCAAAACAAGGTCCACAAAATGCTGTTCTAATTATAACACCAGAATTTGTTAAATCTGTTATTACACCTTTTTTTAGTAAATCTGTAAAAACTGGTTGAGAAGAAGGATATACAGAAAGAGAAAATTCTCCATTTCCACAACTTTTTCCTTCTAAATAATTTACAGCTTCTACTAAATTAGTATAATTTCCTCCTGCACATCCTGCTATTATTCCTTGTTGAACCATAATTTTTCCATCAACTATTTTATCAGTTAGAGAAAGAATTCTCTTTCCTGTTAAACTTTCTGCTTCTTCCTCAACTTTCTTAAGAATTTCATAAGGATTTTTATTAAGTTCGTCTATTTCATAAACATTACTTGGATGAAATGGTAGTGCAATCATAGGTTTTACTGTATTTAAGTCTACATAAACACATCCATCATAGTATGCTATATCTTTTGGATTTAATTCTTTATATTCATCCTCTCTTCCGTGTAATTTTAAAAATTCTCTAGTATCTTTATCTGTTCTCCAAATAGAAGATAAACATGCAGTTTCTGTAGTCATAACATCAATACCATTTCTAAAGTCAGTTGTCATAGTACTAACTCCTGGTCCTACAAATTCTACTATTTTATTTTTTACATATCCTTTTTTAAATACTGCTCCTATTATCGCTAAAGCAATATCTTGAGGTCCAACCCAAGGTTTTGCTTTTCCATCTAAGTAAACAGCTATAACTTCTGGATATGCTATATCATAAGTTTGTTTTAGAAGTTGTTTTACTAATTCTCCTCCACCTTCTCCTATTGCTATTGTACCAAGAGCTCCATATCTTGTATGTGAGTCAGAACCTAAAATCATTTTTCCACATCCAGCAAATTTTTCTCTCATAAATTGATGAATAACTGCTATATGTGGTGGTACATATATTCCACCATATTTTTTGGCTGCTGATAAACCAAACATATGGTCATCCTCATTTATAGTCCCTCCTACAGCACAAAGAGAATTATGACAATTTGTTAAAACATAAGGAATCGGAAATTTTTTCATTCCTGATGCTTTTGCTGTTTGTATTATCCCTACAAAAGTTATATCATGAGATGCCATTGCATCAAATTTCATTTTTAAATTCTTCATATCCTCATTTTTATTATGAGATTCTAAAATAGAATAAGCTATAGTTCCTTTTTTTGCCTCTTCTTTAGAAACATTACTTTCTGTTACAATTTCTTTCCCATTTAATAAATAAATACCACTTTCATAAAGTTTAACCATCAAAAACTCCTCCTTAAACTATATTATAATGCTTAAAATAATACTAAAAATAGTAGATGATATTAACGCTAAAGGGGTTCCTTTAAATAAAAGTTCTCCAAAAAGTCCATCTCTTTCTTCTTCTGTAGCAGCTCCTAATATCAAACTTCCTCCAGATGAGAAAGGAGAAATTGAAGTAGCTTGAGCACCAACTATTATTGCTACAAATAAAATAGTAGGATTTAACTCTGTTGCTTCTGCTATTGATGGAACAATAGGGAATAGTGCTGGTGCTACAACACCTAAAGTACTACTAAATGAAGACATTATTCCTCCTACAATACAAAGAATTATTGGTATTAAAAATTTTGGTATATTAGTTCCTATCCAACTAGAAAGTATTTCTATAGTTCCTGCTTTTATAGCCACTGATATTAACATTCCTACACCACAAATCATAATAAGAGTATTCCATGGAACTTTTGCTATTATTTCTTTTTCTTTTCCTAATTTCATTAAAAATGCTATTATTGTAAATATTATTGCTACTAAACCTATATCTAATTTTGAATTTATAAATTTTATAATTTCATTTGTTGGAAACATAGTATTTAATATAGGAAATATTAAAACTAAAAATACCATTGTAAATATTAATTTTAATGTAGTCTTTTGTATTACATCAAATTTTTCTGGCACTTCAATATCTAAATTCTTATTCCCTGACATTTTATATTTATCTTTTAAAATTAAAATACTTAATACTACAATTGGTATTATAATAGTAGAAATAAAAATAGTTGTTGTATATGAAAAAGAATCTTGATATCCTGCATTTTCTATAAGTCCTTTAAAAATTATCCCACTAGCACTAGTCATAAAATTAGCCCCTGCTAAAGAACCATAATTTACAGCTAATGCTCCTGTTAATTTACTTAATCCTGTTCTTTCACATAATATTAATGTTAAAGGTCCAAAAAAAGCTAATACTGTAAAATATCCTGCCCCTAATCCTGCTATTAAAGTAGCTGAAAAGAAAATAGCAAATGGTAATAAATGTGGTACTTTTCTAGTCTTATATAACATATGTTGAGATAATTTTTCTAATGTTCCATTTGTCATTGGAAAGTTATAAAATAATGAAACTGAAAAAATAACAAAGAAAATTTTTATTGGCCACATAACTATTACTTTTGACGCACTTAGATCAAGCATAAAACATCCTATTAAATAAGCAAACCCTATAGCAAAAAGGCCTGTATTTATTTTAGTTTTGTATCCTAAAGCAATAGATATAGCTATTGCTAAAACAATTAAAAAACTTATCATTAACTTTCCTCCTGTTATTCTATTCCTAATAATTTAGCTGCATTTTTTATTGTCATTATTTCTAATTCCTCTTTTGAAATACCTCTATCATATAAATATTGCATATATTCTTCAAAAGCAATTTCCCAATTAGGATTTTCTACTTGTCCTCCATCTGTATCTACAATAATGTTATTACATCCAACTTTTTTTATAACTTCATAATTATCTTCTAAATTACTTTTGTAAACTCCTCCTCCCATAGGTTGAGCATAACATCTTTCTAAATAAACATCATATTCTTTAACTATTTTTATTTGATCTTCATGTGACATTCCAACAACCCAAAACTCTGGATGAGTAATTACAATTTTATTTAATCCCATTTCTTTAGCACGCTTTACTAAAATAAATATTTCCTCTGGTGAAATGTGTCCTGTTCCCAAAATAGCATCGTATTTTATTATAAGTTTTATAATTTCCTCTACTTCTGGTAAAACCCTCTTATTTTTATCTATACATTTTATTCCACCAATTTTTCCATAAGCTTTCAAATGATTTTCTGCATATGTTGTTGGCATCCAAACAATTTTTGCTCCTAATTTTAAAGCTGTCTCTACTGCAACTACATTAAATCCTCCCACTGCTGCATTTAACGTAATCCCACCAAACATTTGAAAATTGTTATCTCCATATACTTTCTTATTGTACTCATTCACTAAATATGCTCTATCCATTGTAGTCCCATGATGAGTTTTTATTACTATTGCTCTTGCCCCTACTCTTCTTCCAGCTTCCATTAATTGAAAATCAGTATATGCCCTTTCTCTAATATCAGGATGAGAATGTACATGTAAATCAATAACACCTTTTAATGAAACTTTATCCATAAAAAACCTCCTCATTTTGTATACAATTATTCTTTTATCCAATATAACATTTTTTTTTATATTTGTCAATAATCATTTATTTTTTGTATATTAATAGTTTTTTATAGATAAAAAAAATACACCTTTCTTTTTAAATTTTAAAATAAAAAGTGTATTTTTTATAAAATTTTATTTTTTAAATTAAATATGGTTTTACTATATCTAAAAATTCTTCTTTATTTGTTGTTAAAAATTCCCTAAATGTAACTTTCTTTTCATTTAATTTACAGGCTATATCACCAATACATTTAGGAATTTCTCTCATTATTATTGTTCCTATTTTTTCTCCTAATTCAGTTTTTTCTCTACTAAATACTCCGCCTACATATAAATCAAAAACATCTTCAAGAACATCTCCAACTTTTCTTTTTCCTCCAGCAAAACCAATTTCATTAATTTGATGTCTTGCACAAGAATTTTGACAACCTGAAATATGAATAGATGGTAAATATTTTTCTTCAATATTATTTTCTTTTAAATAATCTAAAATAGTAACTAATAATTTCTGACTTTGTTCAATTCCCATTTGACAAGTTGGAACTCCTATACAACTTACACTTTGCTGTACTTTATTCAACATTCTAATGTTCTTTGTTAATTCTAATAATTCTAAAGCTTGCTCTTCAGTAAGATTTCTTACATATATACTTTCTTTCATACTAAGTCTAGCTTCTGTATTAGGATTTTTATCTAAAAATTTAACAATAGTTTTAAAAGAATTTGTTGGTAATTGACCATTTAAAGGGTGAACTACTACTGTATATAAATTATCTTGTCTTTGATGTAATAAATAATCTGTTTCTTCTAATTTATGAGAATAACTTTCTAAAGTTTTAGATATTTCAATAGGAATATTTACATCTAATGATAATCTTTCTTTAACTTCTTTTAAATGCTTTTCATAGCATTCAAAAAATTCATTTATTCCCATACGTCTAGGAATGTATCTTGTTCTTGCTTTTGCTTTATTTTGATAATCTCCCTCAGCCATAAATAATTGTGTCATAGCCTCTACATGATAAAGAATGTCTTTAGTTTCTATTAATTTATTATAATGAAGAGCTGGAGCTGGATTTCCGCCTAATCCCCCTGCTAAAAATACTCTAAAATAAGGTTTCCCTTCTTTTATAGTTGCCATAAATCCTAAATCATTTAAAGTACTATTACTTTCATCTACATCACTTGATGAAAAAGCAATTTTTAATTTTCTTGGTAATTTATAAGTCATTATTTGTCTCATTAAATATTTTCCAACTTCTAAAGCAAAAGGAGTAACATCAAAATACTCATTTTTTTCTACTCCAGACATAACTGAAAGAGAAACATTTCTTGGAAAATTTCCTCCACCACCACGAGTATAAAGATTATTATCAATTGACTCTGACATTATATCACAAACATCATCTATTCCTAAATCATGAAGTTGAATAGCTTGTCTTGTTGTTAAATGTAAACGTTCTATAGAATATCTATCCAAGAAAGTATCTATTAATTTTAGATGTTCTAATGGTAAAATTCCAGAACTTGTGCGTAGTCTAATCATGAACTTTTCTCCACCACGTTGTGCATAAACCCCCATTCCACCTGATTTTCCTTTAAAATCACCTACAGATACTTCTTTATTTAAAAATCTATATCCTAATTCTCTAAAATCCTTTATTTCATCTTTTAATAGTTGATTATAATTATTCATTCTCTCTCCTTAACTTTATTATTTTTATTTCTAAAATATTGAATTGTTGATTCTTTTGCTTTAGCTAAATGTTTTCTGTTTATCTTTTTAGCTTTATCTAATTCATTATTTTTAATACATTTTAATATTTCTATATGTTCAAGATAAGCTTCTTTCAATCTAATATCACTTTCTAAAGAACTTAATCTAAGTTTCCCTAAAATAAAAGTATAACTTTTTAAAATTTTAGTAGTAAAATCTAATTTACAATACTTATATAAAATTTTATTAAAATCAGAAAATAATTTTTTTAATTCGATAACATTTGATATTTCAATATAAAATTTTGTTAAATTAATATTATTTTCTAATTCTAAAATTAAACTTTCAGTTGAATCTAATGAAAAAAGTCTATCAAATATAATATCTTCAAGTGCCATCCTAATATCAAAAATTTCTTCAATTCTTTCTTCATTCATTTCCATAATTTTTATTCTTCCATTAGGCGTTCTTTCTATAACTCCTTCAATTTCTAACTTTTTTATAGCTTCTCTTAAAGGAGTTCTACTAACATTTAGTTTTTCACATAATTCTAATTCAACTATTTTTTCTCCAAATTCAAATTGTCCAGTCATAAATTGTTCTTTTAATTGAATATATATATTATCACTTATATTTGTTCTTTTTTGCATAAACTAACCCCGTTTTACATATTATATTTACATTATACTTTAAAATGTAAAATATTGCAAAATATATTAAAAAAGTAGGAAATCTTTAAAAATTATCTCCTACTTTTTTATTTTTTCATTTATTTTATTTAACTTGTCTTATTACATCTATAACTGTTCCATCTCTATATTCTATTATACCTACAATATTATCTCCAAATTGAGTTTTTTCAGGAATACCTGTTAAATGTTCTACTTCTTCTTTTAATTCTCTCATTGTTTTTGTTTTAATTCCTACACTATCTAAAGCTTCTTGCAAATCCTTTCTCTTAGGATTTACACATACTCCTCTTTCTGTAACTAATATATCTACTGTTTCTCCTGGAGTAACCACATTTGTTACTTTATCTACAATTATAGGAATTCTCTTTCTCATTGTAGGTGCAACAACTAAAGTTAATTTTGCTCCTGCTGCTGTATCTGGTGCTCCTCCTACAGCCCCCATTATCATTCCTGTTGACCCTGTTAAAGAATTTATATTAAACTCTTCATCAATTTCTGTTGCTGATAGTATCATTACATCTAATTGATGAGCTACACAAGATTTATTATGAGGATTTGCATACATTGAAGATGACATTTCTATATGATTAGAATTTTTTGCTACTGAAGCTGCTGCTACACTATCAAAACTTTGTGTATCTAATATAACATCAAAATATCCCTCTTCTAATAATTCTACTAAATATCCTGTTGCTCCACCAGATACAAAAGAACCTTTTATCTCATTTTCTTTCATGTAATCTTTTAAAAATCTACATACTGCTAAAGATGATCCTCCTGAACCTGCTTGGAAAGAAAATCCATTTTTTATACTTCCTGTTGCTATTAAAACTTTTGCTGCATTTTCTGCTATTAATAATTCTTGAGGATTTTTAGTTATTCTTGTAGCTCCTGTAGCTATTTGTTCAGGGTCTCCTATTGAATCTACAACTACTACATAATCTGTATATATCATTGGAATAGATATTTTCTTTAAAGGAAAATCCATTAAATTATCAGTTATTGCTACAACTTTTTCAGCATATTCAGCATCTACCATAGGATATCCCATAGCTCCAAATGCTGATTTTCCTTCACATCCATTCATATTTCCCATAGGGTCACATGCTGGAGCTGCTATAAAAGCTATATCTATTTTTAATTCTCCTGCTTCAATTGCTCTTCCTCTTCCACCATGTGTTCTAAATACTACAGGTTTTCCTAATATATTGTTTTTAGAAATTTCTTTTGCTATTTCTCCTCTAAGACCAGAGGTATTTATCCCAGTAACTACACCATTTCTTATATGTTCTATTAAAGGTTCATGAGCTTTTGTTAAAGATGATGCTACTAGAGTAATATTTTTTATTCCCATATTTGCTATTTCATCCATAACCATATTTAAGACATAATCACCATTTCTTAAATGGTGATGAAATGAAATTGTCATTCCATCTTTAATTTCACATTTTTCTAGTGCTTCTCTTATTGATGCTACTATTTTATTTTGACCTGGTTTAGAAAAAGATTTATTAGGAGAATATTTTTTTCCTGTTGGAATAGTCTCAAATGGTCCTACATAAGGTTTTACTTCTCCATATCCTTCTATATAATTAGGTATTTCTCTATTTACTTTATTTATTAATGTCTTTATTTCCAATTTTATTCATCTCCTTATTATTTTATAACTCCTGCAGCTTGTGCAAGTCTAACAACTCTTTCTGCTTTAGAAATTACAGGAATATCAACCATTTTTCCATCAACAGTAATAACTCCACCTTTACTAATGTCTGCTGCTTTAGCTGCTTCTACTATTCTTATAGATTTTTCTATTTCTTCTTTACTTGGAGTGAATACATCATGAACAACTTTTATTTGAGAAGGATGTATACAAGATTTACCAGCAAATCCCAAATTCATAGAAGATTTTACTTCATTTCTAAATCCTTCCATATCAGAAATATCGGCCCAAACTGTATCTATAGCATCAATTCCAGCTATTGAAGCAGCCATAACTACCATATTTCTAGCCATAAAAATCTCTGTACCTTCTTTTGTTCTAGAAGCTCCTAAACATCTAGTATAATCTTCTGCTCCAAAAGATACACTAACTATTCTTGGAGAAGCAGTTACTATGTTTAAAACATTCATAACTGCCTTTGGAGTTTCTATAGAAGCTTGTATTTTACAAGAACCTATTTCTATTCCATTTTCTCTTTCTATTTCTGTTAAAAGTTCATCTAATTCTTTTATTTGTTCTGGAGTTTCTGTCATAGCAAGTCTCATATTTCTAAGTCCTGCAGGAACTAATACTTTAACATCATCTCTTCCAAATTCAGTATACAAAGGATTTATTCTTGCAAATATTTCAGTATCACCATAATCAACTACTTTTAAAGCTTCTGCTAATAAATCTCTTGCTGAATCTTTTTCCGAATACTTAACTGCATCTTCTAAATCAAAGATAACACAATCTGCTCCATATAAATGAGCAGTCACTAACATTTTTGGATTAGTTGCTGGAGAAAACATCATTGTTCTTCTTGATCTTTTTATTTCCACTATTTTTCCCCTCCATTCATTGCTCTTCTTACAGCTGTTCTTGTTCTTGCTTTTATTACAAAATCTAAAGCCCCAAAATCTTGAACTAATATTTTAGCATTTTTTATACTCATTTCTTCTATAACTTCCTTAACAGCTTTTTCCATTAATTTTCCAAACATTTTTTTTAATTTAGATTCAATAATAATTTCTATTCCTTCATGATTTAAATCAACAGTTACTAAAACATCTGAATCTTTTTCATTGCCACAAATGCCAATCATTTTGTAGTCCTCCTTATATCTACTGTATATTGTATACATCATATCTAATTATTATATTAAAATATTTTTCTTCTTTTGTCAATCTTTTCTTTATTATTCTAAAATAAGAGAAAAATATTTTTCTCTTATTTTTATTATTTTATTTATTTTTTTTATTAAATAATACCATTTTTATTAAAGGATACACTAACATAATAACACATACGCTTACTAAAATAGCTGTTATAGGTTTTGAAAATATTCCTATAAAATCTCCATTAGTTAAAGTATATGCTCTTCTAAAATTAGATTCACTCATTTGTCCTAATACCAAACCTAATACCAAAGCAGCTGAATTATATTTTAATTTTACAAAAAGATATCCTAATATCCCTGCTGTTGTCATTAATAATATGTCTCCTGTATTATTTTTTAAAGCATAGGCTCCAATAGTAGCAAGCATTATTATAACTGGTCCTAAAATAGTATAAGGTACTGCTAATATTTTGGCAAATATTTTTGCTACCAACATTGCTACAATTACCATTACTATATTAGTTATAAACATTGATCCAAATACAGAAGCTAAATAGTCAGGTTGAGTTTTTACCAACAAAGGACCTATTTGTACTCCTTTTATTACCAAAGCTGTCATCATAATTGCTGCAGCATTACCTCCTGGAATTCCAAGAGATAATAAAGGAACCATAGAACCACCTGTTGCTGCATTATTAGCAGCTTCTGAAGCAACTATCCCATCTGCTATTCCTGTTCCTAATTTATCTGCTTTTTTATTTATTTTTTTTTCTATAGCATAAGATAAAAAAGATGCAATTGTAGCTCCAGCTCCAGGTAAAATTCCTACTATTGTTCCTAAAATGGAAGATCTTGTCATAGTTGCCTTTGTTTCCCATAATTCTTTAAAACTTGGTAAAACAGTTTTTACTTTTGCTTCTCCTTCTCCTGAAGTACTTTCTAATTTTTCTTTTTTCTTTCCAGTTTGTTTTAAAACTTCTGTTACAGCAAAAAGTCCAATCATTATAGGAATCATCTCAATTCCTGAAAGTAATGTAGAACTTCCCCAAGTAAATCTTGCGATTCCTAACATAGGATCCATTCCGATACATGCTAAAAATAACCCTAATAAACCAGAAATTAAAGTTTTTACTATATTATCACTATCAAGACAAGATAAAACTGATAATCCTAAAAAAGATACTGCAAATAATTCAGAAGGTCCAAATTTTAATGCCACACTTGATAATTGTGGAGAAATTAAAGCCATTGCAAATGCTGCAACCATTCCTCCTATTGCAGAAGCTACTAAAGAAAAACCTAAAGCTTTTCCAGCCTCTCCTCTTTGAGCCATTGGATATCCATCAAATGTTGTTGGAGCACTTGAAGGAGTTCCAGGTATTTTAAATAAAATAGCTGTTATTCCCCCTCCTGTAATAGAAGCACAATATACAGAAACTAAAAAAGCTATTGCTATAACTGGATTCATAGCATAAGCAAAAGGAAGAGCTAAGGCAACAGCCATTGAAGCACTAACACCAGGAAGAGCTCCAAAGATAACTCCTAATACTGTTCCAGCTGTTATCAATAAAAATGTACTTGGTACAAGTATAATTTTTAAACCTGAAAATAACAAATTAAACATATATTATATCCCCCTTTTTATTTTTAGTATAATAGTTTCTAATGATAGTGCTATATTACGGAAAATTCCTATACCTCTTTCTAATCTAATATCTAGTAATCCCTGAAAAACTATATATAAAATAGCTGTTATTATAAAAGAAAATATAATAAGTTTTATTATATTTTTTTCTCCTAAAAGAGCTCCATAAGCAATTAGAAATATAAAACAACTTGTTATAAATCCTATGTAAGACATTGAAATTGTCATAAAAACTATTAAAAGCATTCCTATAAATAATTTACTTTTAAAAAAATCAAAAATATTTATTTTTTCTATTTTTTTTTGTTTTAAGTTTGTTATTAAATTTGAAAATAAAAGAATTATCATCAATATTAAAATAATTCTAGGCCAAAATGCTGCTCCTAACTCAGTTGGTGTTGGAGTAGGAGATTGTATTCCTACTAAAAAGAAACAATAAATACTAAATATTATTAATCCTATTGAAAATAAAATATCCAAAATTTTCACCACCTTTTATAAAAAAAAGAGTGTAGAGAGTATACACTCTTTTTTAATTCATTTACTATTTTTTGCCAAAAAGTTCTGTTAAATCTTTATAATCTTGATCCCATTGTGCCTTAAAATCAGCAGTGTTTTTCCATCCTTGTCTTTGATCTAATCCTTCTGTTTTAGCCCATTTTTGGAATGATTCACTAGCTATAGCTTTTTCTGCTGCATTTTCAAAAGCTTTTAGTGCTTTTTCAGGTGTTCCTTTTATATAGAAAATTCCCCTAGCAGGTCCAAAGAAACAATCTAAACCTAACTCTCCTGCACATTGAACATTTTCAAATCCTGGTAATGTTAATCTTTCTTCAGTTGCTGTTAATATAACTTTCATATCCCCAGAAGCTATCATTGCTGATACTTCAGCTGGACCAACAACAGCAAGACCTACATGCCCTCCAATAACATCTGCATTTAATTGAGACCCTTCAGTATAAGCAACTGGCTCTATAGCATCACCAAAAGCATTTTTTACACAAGCTGTATCAAGCCCTGTTATTGACATAACTCCTGCTTTTACTTTTCCTGGATTTTTAGCCACATAATCCATTAATTCTTCATAAGTATTATATGGAGCTTTTGCTCCTGTTACAAATATATTAACATCATGTACCATTTGTACTAAAGGTTGTAATGTGCCATAAACATCATAATCTGTTGCCCCTGCTATTTGAGCTAATAATGGAGATGGTGTTGCCATTATGTATGTATATCCATCTGCTGGTTGTTTTGCTCCAAATTCTATTCCTGATACTCCTCCTGCTCCAGCTCTATTGTTAACAACAACTGGTACACCTAATTCTTTTTCAAGTGCTGTTGCAAAATTTCTTGTAGTTGTATCTGCTCCTCCACCATTTCCCCAAGGACAAATAATTTCTACTTTTCTTTCCCATTCCCATTCTCCATTAGTTTGAGTCTGGTCATTACCACCACATCCTCCAAATATTAGTAACAATGATGCAGATATTGCTGCAAACAAACCTCTTTTTTTAAACATATTCTCACCATCCTTAAACTTTATTAAAATCCCGAATCTTGTATACAGGATTAATCTTAATAAGATTTTATCTTATTTTCTTCATTTTGTCAATCTTTTTTTAGTCTTATTTACGAAATTTTATTCTGAATTTAAAACAAAATAAATATAATATATCTATTTTTTTTCTTTGATAATACCTGTATAAAAAATTTCTTTTTTATTATTTTCTTTAAGAAGAATTACTCCACCTTTTTCATTAATTCCAATAACTTTTCCAACTATTATTCTTGTATTAGTTTTTAATGTAACAACTTTATCAAGAAATAAAAAATCTTTTAAATACTCCTCTATTAGAATTTTTCTATTTGAAATATAACGTTTATCACATATTAAGTTTTCTAATTCATTCAATATATTACAAATTAAAGTTTTTCTATTTATTTCTATTCCTTTTTCTAGTCTAAGTGATGTAACTTTATCTTTAATAGTTTTTGGAAAAGATAAATTATTAACATTAATTCCTATTCCAATAACAATATATTCTATATTATTAGTATCACATTCTATATTGCATTCTGTTAAAATTCCAGCTACTTTTTTATTATTAATTATAATACTATTCCAATCACTCATTGGAGAAATACCAGTTGATTGAAATATCCCTCTAATTACGGCTACAGTTGATGTCAAAGATAATAATTTTAAAGAATCTAAAAAAATATTCTTTTTTAATAAAATACTCATATATATCCCTTTCTCTTTTGGAGAATAAAAATACTTTTCATTTTTTGCTCTTCCATTGATTTGTTCCTCAGCTATTACTACTGTTCCATGTTGTAAAGAATCAACTTCTTTTTTTATATAAGTATTTGTAGAATCTATTTGCTCAAAATATAGAATCTTACTCCCAATTTCTTTACATTGAATATTTGTTTTTATATCAAATTCATTTATATTATTATCATCATATAAACAGTACCCTTTATTATTAACTCCTACTATATTATAACCACTTTTTTTCAAAGAATTAATTCCTTTCCAAATGGCTGTCCTAGAAACTAAAAGAACAGAACTAAGATATTCTCCTGAAACAAAAGTACCTTTATTTTTTAATAAAATTTCTAAGATTTTATATTTTGTCATAAGCTTTCTCCTAAAAATAACATTATTATTTTTATTATATAATGTTATTTAATTGAAATTCAATATAAATTTATTTAATTGCTTTTATTTGAATAAAATGTTATAATACATAATAGTATACAAAAAAAGGAGGTCTTAAAAATAGAATCTTATATCTTTATTTTTGGTTTATTATTATTTTTTAGTCTTTGTTCAATAAAAATATCACATAAAATAAAAATTCCTTTGTTAATTATGTTTATTTTTATAGGAATGTTAGCTGGTTCAGAGGGAATAGGAGGAATTGAATTTGAAGATTATAATTTGGCTCAAAATATAGGAAATTTTGCTCTTCTATTTATTTTATTTAGTGGAGCTTTGGAAACTAATAAAAATGATGTTATATCTTCTTTATATCCTAGTGGGACTTTAGCTACTTTAGGAGTTTTCTTAACAGCTATATTATCAGCTACTTTTACTTATTTTTTAACAAATTTTTCTTGGATGGAATCATTAATATTTGGAGCTTTTGTATCCTCTACTGATGCTGCTGCTGTAATATCTATATTAGGTGAGTCAAAATTAAATAAAAAAGTTAAAACTGTAATAGAAATTGAATCAGGAAGTAATGACCCAATGGCCTATGCTCTTATATTATTTTTTATTTCTATTTATGAAATTGGAAATTTGGATATTATTAATGGAATAATATTTTTATTAAAACAAATTATTATAGGAGGAGCTTTAGGATTCATATTCGGAAAAATAACTATCCCAATATCTAAATTTTTATCTATAAAAAGAGAAGAATTTTTAATTATTCATGTAATTTCTTTCCTATTTATCTGTTATTCTTTGACAAATCTATTAAATGGAAATGGTTTCTTAGCAATCTATTTAATGGGAATTTTAGTAGGAAATGAAAAATTTGAATATAGAATAAATCTTTTAAGAAATATGAGAGCTTTTTCTTGGATTATGCAAATTACAATGTTCTTAATTTTAGGTTTATTAGTATTTCCTTCACAACTTTTATCTGTTATTTGGACTGGAAGTTTTTTAGCTATTTTAGTTATTATTTTAGGAAGATTTATCGTAGTCTTTTCTCTTCTTTCTATTTTTAAATTTGATATAAAAGAAAAATTTTTTGTTTCATGGGCTGGTTTGAAAGGGGCAGTTCCTATAATATTTTCAATAATGGCTGTAACACATGATTTAGAAAATTCTCAAATGATGTTTAATATGATATTTTATATGGTAGTATTTTCTGTCTTAATTCAAGGAACAAGTTTAAAATTTATTGCTAAATATCTTGGTCTATTAGAAAAAGATGAAGAAAACAATGAGATATCTTTAGATGAAATAGAGGAACTAGCAATAAAAAAATTGTATATTACTCAATATTCTGATTATTTGAATAAACAAATAAAAGATTTAAATTTAGGTGAAAAAGGAATACATATAATATCTGTAAAAAGAGGTAAAAATTATTTGACTCCTAATGGTTCTTTAAAATTTGAATCAGGAGATGAAGTTTTATTCTCTCAAAATTAAAAAAGGGATTATACATCCCTTTTTTTAAATTTTTATTTTAAAAGTAAAAATATCATTCTCAATCTCTAAATCAAAAGCTATCTCCAATAATTCCAATACATTTTTTATTATAGATAATCCTAGTCCTGACCCATCTACACTTTCATTTAATGAGTTACTTCCTCTTTTAAAAGGAAAAAAAAGTTCTTCAGATTTTTCTTTTATAATATTTTTTATTTTATTTTTAATTATAAGCATATTATTTTTATAAAAAATATTTATTTCTGAGTTTTCAGGTGAATATTTAAAAGAATTTTCAATTAGATTATCAATTACAACTTTAAAAAATCTATAATCTGTATTAATTTTTATATCTTTCTCTATATCAATATTTATTGTTAAATCTTTTTCTAACTCAATTAATTCATACTTACTCAAACTTTCTTGTATAACTTCTCTTAAAATAAAATCCTTTTTAATCAAATTATTTTTTGAATACGAAATTTTAGATAAAAAAAGAAGATTATTTATAAGTTCTGACATCTCTCCTGTTTCTTTTATAAGAGCAGCATATAATTTTTTCTTCTCTTTTTCTGACAAATTCGTATTTGATTCTAGATTTTGAGAAATCATATTAACTACTGATACTGGCGTTTTTAATTGATGAGATGCATTTCCAACAAAATTTCTTAAATCATTAATTGAAATTTTTAAATTATTTGACATTTTTTCTATAGAAATAGCTAACTCTTCTATTTCATCATTTGTATGTATACCAATTTTATCTATAAAATCTTGATTTGATATTTTTTGAGAAGCATCTCTTAATTTTTTAATATTTTTAGTAAGTTTTTTTGAAAAGAAATTAGCAAAAATAAAACTGATAATCAATGCTATAAAAATGGAAATTCCTTGTATTATAAAAACTTCAAATCTATAATTATCAAAAGCTACCAAAGGAATAAATATTGTTAATGGTGTTTTTCCATCAATTGTATCATAATATGCTAAATATCTTCCTCCATTTTTCATAGTTCTTACTATCACTTGTTTTTCAGGTAAATCTTTTTTCAATTTATGATAATGTTCTTTCTTTATTTTCTTATAATTTGGAACCATCTTTTTTCCTAAAATTATTTGAACCCCATTTTCTGAGTTTTCTTCTATTATATATTCTAATAATTTTTCTTCATCATTTTTTAATTTTTTTACATTATTTGCAATATAAGGTATTTCTATTTTTTTTCTATAAATATAAAATCTATCTAAAAAAGTTAAATTTAAAAATTGAGTAATCAAAATTCCTATTATACTTATAGTTATCGAAAAAATTAATAATTTTTTAGAAAAATTAAATTTTCTTTTCTTCATAAGAATATCCCATTCCTCTCAATGTTTTAATTCTATCAGAATACTTACCTAATTTTTTTCTAAGTCTTTTCACTAAAGTATCTACAGCTCTATCTCCACCTTCATAATCAAATCCCCAAATTTCATTTATTAATTTTTCTCTGCTCAAAATAAAATTTTTATTTTTTATAAAATATTCTAAAAGTTGTGCTTCTTTAGGAGATAATTCTATTTTTTCATCATCAATTGATAACTCCAAAGTTCTTATATCAAACCCCATTCCTTCAAAATAATAATTACTTTTACCATCTATTTTCAATATTCTTTTTATTCTAGCAAGTAAAATTTTTAAATTTATTGGTTTTGTCACATAGTCATCAGCTCCCAATTCTAATCCATATAATTCATCAAATTCACTATCCCTAGCTGTCATCATTATAATTGGAAGTGTTGAATTCTCTCTTATTTCTTTACAAATTTCCCATCCATTTTTATTTGGTAAATTAATATCTAATAATACTAAGTCTGGAGTAAGATTATAAAATTTTTCCAAAGCTTTATCACCATCAAAAATTACAAAGGTTTCAAAATTTTCTTTTCTTAAAAAAAGTTCTATAGAATAAGCTAACTCTTTTTCATCTTCTATTATTAAAATTTTTTTCATAATAACCTCTCATCTTAAATTTTTATAATAAAAATTTAACATATAATAAAAAAACTGTCAATTAGTAAACCTAATTAACAGTTTTATTTTTTGAATGGCGTACTCGAGAGGAATCGAACCCCCAACACCCTGATCCGTAGTCAAGTGCTCTATCCAATTGAGCTACGAGTACTTATAATAAAAAAAGGTAGTTAGACTACCCTTATATCCTAAATGGCGGTGAAGGAGAGATTTGAACTCTCGGTACCATTTTTAATTGGTACACTCCCTTAGCAGGGGAGCGCATTCGGCCAGCTCTGCCACTTCACCACTGGCGGAGAACTAGAGACTCGAACTCTAAAGCCTTACGGCGTCGGTTTTCAAGACCGATTCCTTACCAATTAGGATAGCTCTCCACTTCAAAAATTTTATCATATTCTTTCTATTTTGTCAATATTTTTTAAGTTAAAGTTAGATTTTTTTACAAAACTATTGAAAATAAAAGAAATTTTTATTTTTTTATAAATCCACTCAAAATAACTCTATATTCTTCATCATAAAGAGTCAATAATTGTCCTGGGGTAATCGCTCTTACTTTCTCATTTAAAAATTCTATTTTTACCTCATTTTCTGATAAAATTATTACTTTACAAAGATGAAACTTATCTCTTGATCTAGTCTTAGCTAAAAAAGTTTTATCACTAATTTCATCTAATTTTTTATATTTAAAAAGATTTATATCAGTTGCTATTAGATTTTCTTTAAATAAATCTTCATTATTTCCTAATATAATTTCATTTTTCTCTTTATTAAAACCTATTACATAATAAGGAGAACTTCCAGATATTCCTAGACCTTTTCTTTGACCAATAGTATAAAAACCTAATCCCATATGTTTTCCTAAAATTTTTCCATTTTTATCTACAAAATTTCCTTTTTTAGCAATCTTTCCATTTGTACTTGCAAATAAAAATTCTTCTAATTTTCCATCTTCTATAAAGCAAATTTCTTGAGAATCTTTTTTTGCAAATACCCTTACTCCTAAATATTTTCCTAATTCTCTTACCTCTGTTTTTGTTAATCTCCCTAAAGGAAACATTAATTTTTTAACTTTTTCCTCTTTTGCTTGAGATAAAAAATATACTTGGTCTTTTGTTAGGTCATCTCCTATTTTTAATAATCCATTTTCTATATTACTATAATGTCCTGTGGCCATATAATCAGCACCTTTTTCTATAGAAAAATCTATTAATTCTCCCATTTTTATATGCTTATTACATACAACACATGGATTAGGAGTTCTTCCATTTTCATATTCACTTACAAAATAATCAATAACTTCTTTTTTAAATTTTTCACGAACATCCAAAATATAATGTTCTATTCCTAAATCATCACATACTTTTTTAGCATCATCATCTATACTTTGATCTGTTGTTTTCATTGTAACACCAAAAATATTATATCCCTGTTTCTTTAATAGATAGGCTGTTACTGAACTATCTACTCCACCACTCATAGCTACTGCTACTGTTACTTTTGTATTCCCTCCATTATATTTGATTAAATTATCAAATTTATTTTTTAACTCTAAATTTTCCATTTATTCCTCCATAAATAATATATTTATATATAAACATACTTTCAAAGAGTAGTCATATATCTTTATAAATAAAAATAACACAGAAAAGCTGTGTTATTTTTATAGAAATCCTTTATATTCTTTCATTACTAAATGAGCATCTATTTGTTGAACTGTATCTAAAGCTACTCCAACAACGATTATTATTCCAGTTCCACCAAAGAAGACTGGTAATCCTAATGCTGTAAATATAGCCATTGGTAAAATAGCTATAGCGGCTAAAAAGATAGCCCCTCCCCAAGTAATTCTAGTTACAACTCCTTCTAAATACTCAACTGTTTCTTCACCAGGTCTTATTCCAGGAATAGTCCCTCCACCTTGTTTTAAATTGTCTGCTACTCTCTCAGGGTCAAACATAATTGCTGTATAAAAGAAAGAAAAGAATATTATTATTAATGCATATAATATCATATATACTGGATGTTTTTGATCAAAGAATAATACTAAATAATCTCTATATGGAAAAGTTGTTGGTAATGATCTTATTAATAATGATGGTATCATCATCATTACAGAAGCAAAAATAACTGGCATAACTCCAGATGTATTTAATTTTAAAGGAATATATGAGTTTTGTGCAACTCCTCCCCTTACTCCAAATCCTTTTCCTACATAATGAACTGGTATTTTTCTTTGTCCTAATTGAAATAAAATAATCACAGACACTGATAAAATAGCTGCAATAGCTACTGCTATCAGTACAGGTATTATAAATTTACTTCCTTTCATTAATTGTATAGTCTGAACTATACTAGAAGGACCTCTTGATATTATATTTAAAAAAATTAATAAAGAAACTCCATTTCCTATTCCATTAACAGAAATTTGTTCCCCTACCCACATCAAGAACACAGTTCCAGCTGTAAGTATAGTAATAGTTACTAGCATAAATCTAAATCCAGGTTCAATTACTAATCCAGCAGATGTCAACCAAACACAAACTCCTATTCCTTGCATTATAGCAATAAAGATTGTGACATATCTTGTCCATTGATTTATTTTATTTCTTCCTGATTCTCCTTCTTTTTGAATTTCATCAATTTTAGGGATAATAACAGCAAGTAAGCTAAATACAATGGAAGCATTGATATATGGCACAATTCCTAAAGCAAAAATAGAAATTCTTTGAAAAGCTCCACCTGAAAACATGTTAATAAAACCTAATAAATCATTTTGAGCTGTCATTGCTGATAATCTATCAATATCAATTCCTGGAGCAGGGATAAATGTCCCTACTCTAGCAACTAAAAACATCAACAAGGTAAAAATAATTCTCGATCTTAGCTCCGGAATTTTTACAACTCCTCTTAACTTATTGTTAAAGCTTTCCATTAAAGTCAAAGTTTTTCACCTCGCTTTTTATTAAACAATTATTTATTGTTTTTTGCTACATCAGCAAAAGTTTTAACTTCGATGATTTCTACTGTTCCACCTTTTTCTTCAATAGCTTTTTGAGCAGATTTAGAAACTTTATGAGCCTCTACAGAAACTTTTCTTTCTAAAACTCCGTTTCCTAAAACTTTAACTCCATCATTTAATTTTTTAATTAATCCAGCTTCTAATAAGATTTCAGGAGTTACTACTGTTCCTTCCTCAAATCTATTTAATGTATCTAAATTAATTATTGTATATTCTTTCTTAAATGGATAGTTACTAAATCCTCTTTTTGGAGTTCTTCTAATTACAGGCATTTGTCCACCTTCAAAACCAGGTTTTAATCCTGCTCCAGATCTAGATTTTTGTCCATTACTTCCTTTTCCAGCTGTTTTTCCCCAACCAGAAGATTCTCCTCTTCCTACTCTTTTTCTGTTTTTTCTAGGTACAGAAGGTTGTAATTCGTTTAAATTCATTGATTATTGCACCTCCTCTACATCTAATAAGTAAGAAACTAATTCTATTTTACCCTTAATTTCAGGAGTAAGTTCGTGTTCTACTACACTATTCATTTTCTTAAGCCCTAGCGACTTTACAGTTGCTATATGGTTAGGCTTTCTTCCTATTATACTTTTTGCAAGTCTTATTCTAACCTTTGCCATTTTCCTCTAAACCTCCTAGCTTAAGATTTCCTTAACAGTTTTTCCTCTTAAAGCAGCTACTTCTTCAGCAGTTCTTAATAATCTTAAACCTTCTATTGTTGCTCTAGCAACATTGTGTTTATTTTTAGAACCTTTAATTTTTGTTAATATGTTATGAACTCCTACTAATTCAAGGATTTCTCTACATGAAGATCCAGAAATAACTCCAGTTCCTTCATATGCAGGTGACATCCATACAGTAGTTGCTCCCCATTTTCCTTCTATTTCATGAGGTATAGTTCTACCTTTAAGAGAAACATCTATCATGTTTTTCTTAGCAGCAGCTACAGCCTTTCTTATAGCATCTGGTACACCATTTGCTTTTCCTAATCCAATTCCTATTTTTCCTTCTTTATTTCCTACAGCAGCTAAAACTGAGAAAGATATAGTTCTTCCTCCTTTAGTTGTCTTAGAAACTCTAGAAATTTTTAATAGTTTTTCTTCAAATTCTTTTTCTTCTCTATTTTCAATTAACTTAGACAAGTGAAGTCCTCCTCTCTTATAAAATTAGAAGTTTAATCCATTTTCTCTTGCTGCTTCTGCAAGAGCAGATACTCTTCCTGTATAAATGTATCCTGATCTATCGAATACTACATCTTTTATATTTTTTGCTACAGCTCTTTCAGCTAATAATTTTCCAACTGCTTTAGCTGCTTCTACGTTTCCACCGTTTGCTAAAGTTCCTTTTAGTTCTTTATCTATAGTTGATGCAGAAACTAAAGTTACTCCATTAACATCATCTACTAATTGTGCAAACATATTAGTGTTTGATCTATATATAGAAAGTCTTGGTCTTTCTGCTGTACCAGAAATTTTATTTCTAATTGATAAGTGTTTTCTTTCTCTAACAGCTTGTCTATCTACTTTCTTAAACAACTCACTTACCTCCTTTTTGAGCTATATCCTATGATTTTTTACCTTCTTTTCTTCTGATTACTTCATCAGCGTATTTAACTCCTTTTCCTTTATAAGGCTCTGGAGCTCTCTTAGATCTGATGTTAGCTGCTATTTGTCCAACTAAATCTTTCTCTATTCCTTCAACTATTATAGTTGTATTTTTTTCAACTGTAAAAGTGATATTATCTACTGGATCAATTTTTACAGGATGTGAATATCCTAAAGATAATTCTAATCCTTTTCCTTGAACTGCTGCTCTATATCCAACCCCTACTAGATTTAAAACTTTTTTAAATCCTTCACTTACTCCAACAACCATATTGTGAAGTAATGCTCTAGTTGTTCCATGTAAAGCTCTCATTTCTATTTCATCATTTGGTCTTTCAACAATGATGTGATTTCCTTCTACTTTTATAGTTATATTTTTATTAAATTCTTTTGTTAAAGTACCTTTAGGTCCTTTTACAGTAGCAACATTTCCATCTACTGTAACTGTAACCCCAGCAGGTACCACTATAGGTTTTTTACCTATTCTTGACATTAATGGACACCTCCTAGTTTAATTACCATACGAATGCAAGGATTTCTCCACCTACATTCTCTTTTCTTGCTACTCTATCTGTAACAATTCCTTTTGAAGTAGATACAATTGCTATTCCTAAACCTGAAAGAACTCTTGGTAACTCATCAACTTGAGCATAAACTCTTCTACCTGGTTTAGAAATTCTTTTTAATCCCTTAATTACTCTTTCTTTTCCTTCGTATTTTAAATATATTCTTATATTTTTTATATTTTCATCAGTTATTACTTTATAGTTAGCTATATATCCTTCATCTTTTAAAATCTTAGCTAATGTAAGTTTTAAGTTAGAATATGGAACATCAACTTTCTCATGCATAACTGCGTTAGCGTTTCTGATTCTTGTTAACATATCTGCGATTGGATCTGTTAAAAACATTTAGTTAATCCTCCTTCCTTAATCAATGGTATATTTTACCAAGATGATTTTTTTACTCCAGGAATTAATCCTGCACCTGCTAATTGTCTAAATTTAACTCTTGAAATTCCAAATTCTCTCATGAATCCTCTTGGTCTTCCATCAATTTGACATCTATTTTTTTGTCTAACAGCTGAAGAGTTTACTGGTAATTTGTTTAATTCAAACATTGCTTCAGTATCTCCCTCTAACACTCTTTTCTTTAATTCAGCTCTTTTAGCTGCATATTTATCACAAAGTGCCGCTCTTTTAACATCTCTAGCGATCATTGACTTTTTAGCCATTCCTTATCCTCCTTACCAATTACTTTTTAAAAGGCATTCCGAAAGCCTTAAGTAAAGCTCTTCCTTCTTCATCAGTTTTAGCAGAAGATACTATTGTGATAGACATACCTTGTAATTTCTCAACTTTATCAAATTCTATTTCAGGGAAAACTAATTGATCTCTTAATCCTAAAGAATAGTTTCCTCTTCCATCAAATGAATTTGTTGGAACTCCTTCAAAGTCTCTAACTCTTGGAAGTACAACATTTATTAATCTATCAAGGAAATCATACATTCTTTCCTTTCTTAAAGTAACTTTTGCACCGATTGCTTGATTTTCTCTTAATTTAAATCCAGCTTCTGATTTTTTAGCTCTTCTTTCTACTGGTTTTTGTCCAGTTATTATTGCTAAATCATTCATTGCTGCTTCCATTAATTTAGCATTTTGAGTTGCTTCTCCAACTCCCATATTTACTATTATTTTTTCTAGAGTTGGACATTCCATTACATTTTTTAAGTCTAACTCTTTCATTAAATTTTCTTTGATTACTTCATCAAATAATTTATGATATCTAGAAATATATTTAGACACTTACGTTATCCTCCCTTCTTATAGAACTTCACCAGACACTTTTGAGTATCTAACTTTTTTTCCATCTACAACTTTATATCCAACTCTTGTTGGTTTTCCTGCTTTTGCATCAAATAACATTACTTTTGATGAGAACATTGGAGCTGGTTTAGTAACAACTCCACCTTGTGGGTTCACTTGAGATGGTTTTAAGTTCTTAGTTACTACATTTACTCCCTCAACTACTACTTTTCCTTTTTTAGGGAATACTTTTAATACTTTTCCTGTTTTTCCTTTATCTTTACCAGATATTACATAAACTGTATCTCCAGTTTTTACATGTAATGATGCTGGAACAAATTTTACTTTAGGTTTAGCCACAGTATTAGCCTCCTCTCTATATTACTTCTGGAGCAAGAGATACTATTTTCATAAAGTTTTTAGCTCTTAATTCTCTTGCAACAGGTCCAAAAATTCTTGTTGCTTTAGGTTCATTATTATTGTTGATTATAACACCTGCGTTATCATCAAATTTTATATATGATCCATCTTCTCTTCTTAATTCTTTTCTTGTTCTAACGATGACAGCTTTAACTACGTCACCTTTTTTAACGTTACCACCAGGTATTGCTTCCTTTACTGATGCTACAACTATGTCTCCGATTTTTCCAAATCTTTTTTTAGTTCCACCAAGTACTCTGATAACCATTATCTTTTTAGCACCTGAGTTGTCTGCAACATTAAGGATAGTTTGTTGTTGTACCATTAAAATATCCTCCTTCCAAAATTATTGGATTATTTTGCTCTTTCTAAAACTTCAACTAATCTCCATCTTTTGTCTCTTGATAATGGTCTAGTTTCCATTATTCTTACTCTATCACCAACTTGAGCTACATTATTCTCATCGTGGGCTTTAAACTTAGTTGTTTTCTTAACTCTTTTTTTATAAATTGGATGTAAAACCATTGTAGCTATTGCAACAACTATTGTTTTATCCATTTTATCAGAAACAACTACACCTTCTCTTACTTTTCTATCGTTTCTCAAGGTTTTGACCTCCTATTTCCAAGAATTATCTATAAAAAATCTTATCTTTCATTTAATATTGTATTCATTCTAGCAATTTCTCTTCTAACTTCTCTGATTCTAGCAGTGTTAGTTAATTGTCCTAATGAAAGTTGAAATTTTAGATTGAATAATTCTTCTTTAAGTTCTTTACACTTAACCACTAAGTCTTCAGTAGACATTTCTCTTATATCCTTAGCTTTCATTAATTCTCACCGCCATTCTCTTTTTTTACTATTTTACATTTAATAGGTAATTTCATAGAAGCTTTTCTTAAAGCTGCTAATGCTAATTCCTCACTTACACCAGAAACTTCAAACATCATTCTTCCAGGTTTTACTACGCAAACCCAACCTTCAACTGCTCCTTTACCTTTTCCCATTCTCACTCCAGCTGGTCTAGCTGTAATTGGTTTATCAGGGAATATTCTTATAAATGTTTTTCCTTCTCTCTTAAATGTTCTATTTATTCCAACTCTACATGCTTCTATTTGTCTATTTGTTATCCAAGCTGGTTCTAAAGCTTGTAATCCATAATCTCCAAATGCTACAGTATTTCCTCTTTGAGCAGAACCTTTCATTCTTCCTCTAAACATTTTTCTATGTTTTGTTCTTTTAGGCATTAACATGATTACGCTTCCCCTCCTTCTTTCTTAGTTGGAAGTACTTCTCCGTTAAATATCCATACTTTTATTCCTAATGCTCCATATGTTGTATGAGCTGTTGCAGTAGCATAATCTATATCAGCTCTTAATGTATGTAAAGGTACTTTTCCTTCTACCATCCATTCAGCTCTTGCTATTTCTGCTCCATTTAATCTTCCTGAAATCATAACTTTAATTCCTTTTGCTCCTGATTTCATAGCTCTCATTATAGCTTGATTAGCAGCTCTTTTGTATGCTACCCTTTTTTCAATTGATCCAGCTATATTTTCTGCTACTAATACAGCATCTCTATTAAAGTTTTTAACTTCTAATACTTTAACTAATACTTTTTTTCCAGTTAAAGCTTCTAATTTTACTCTTAATTCTTCTATTTCAGCACCTTTTCTACCAATAACAATTCCAGCTTTAGCTGCATGAATTATTACAACTACTTGTGAAGGTGATGTTCTTTCTATATTAACTTTTGATATCCCAGCATGGAAATAATTTTTCTTTACGAACTCTCTGATTTTTACATCTTCATGGAAATATTTTACATATTCCTTTTTATCTGCATACCAGTTAGAGTCCCAAGTTCTTGTTATTCCAAGTCTTAATCCTCTAGGGTCTACTTTTTGTCCCACAGTTGTTAACCTCCTTAATAAACTACTTCTCAGATACTCCAACGATAACATGAGCTGTTGGTTTTCTTATTATATCTGCTCTTCCCATTGCTCTAGGACTCATTCTCTTAAGAGCTGGTCCATCATTGATCATTATTGTAGATATAACTAATTTTTCATCATCTAGTTTTGCATTATGTGTAGCATTAGCTATTGCTGATGCTAAAGTTTTCTTTATAATTCTAGCTGCTTTTTTATTTGTAAATTCTAATATATCTAGTGCTTCTAGAGCTGATTTTCCTCTCACTAAGTCAGCTACTAATCTAGCTTTTCTTGGAGACATTCTCACGAATCTAGTACTTGCTTTTACTTCCACTAGTTTCTCCTCCTTTTTTATTTTTTAACTCAAATATATATTTTTTCCTACTTTTTATTTACCTTTTGTATGTCCATGATAAGTTCTTGTAGGTGCAAATTCTCCTAATTTATGTCCAACCATTTGTTCAGTTACATATACTGGTATATGTTTTTTTCCATTATAAACTCCAAAAGTTAATCCTATGAAGTTAGGGAATATTGTTGATCTTCTTGACCAAGTTTTTATAACTGCTTTTAAGTTATTGTTTGCCTTAGCATCTTCAACCTTTTTCATTAGATGATGATCACAAAAAGGTCCTTTTCTAAGTGATCTTGCCATAACCTATATTACCTCCTCTCGAAATTACTTATCGTTTCTTCTTCTTACGATAAACTTATCAGATACTTTTCTTCCTCTTGTTTTAACACCAAGAGCTGGTTTACCCCAAGGAGTTAATGGTGATTTTCTACCTACAGTAGCTTTTCCTTCTCCTCCTCCATGAGGGTGGTCACAAGGGTTCATTGCAGATCCTCTAACATGAGGTCTTCTTCCCATAAGTCTATTTCTTCCTGCTTTTCCGATTGAAACTAGGTTATGTTCAGCATTTCCTACTTCTCCAATAGTAGCTGTACATTCTCCATGTATTAATCTAAGTTCTCCTGATGGTAACTCAACGTGGCAATAAGTTCCTTCTTTAGCAACAAGTCTTGCAGCTGTTCCAGCAGATCTTACTAATTGTCCACCTTTTCCTACTTGTAATTCAATATTATGAATTTGTGCTCCAACTGGCATATCTTTTAATTTTAATGCATTTCCAGGTTTTATTTCAGCATTTGATCCGTTCATTACAACGTCTCCTACTTTTAAACCTTTAGGTGCTAATATATATGCTTTAGCTCCATCTGCATAATATAATAATGCGATATTTGCTGTTCTGTTTGGATCGTATTCTATTGATTTAACAGTTGCAGGAACATCTAATTTATTTCTTTTAAAATCAATTATTCTATATAATCTTTTATGACCTTTTTGTCTATTAACATTTGTTCTGTGTCCAAAGTTATCTATTCCATATGCAGATTTTAAAGGCACAGTTAAAGACTTTTCAGGTCTTGCTTTACTTAATTCAGGCACAACAAGTCTAGACATGTGTCTAACTCCATCACTTGTTGGTTTCATCTTTTTAATAGCCATTTCTTAATCCTCCAAAATTTTATTATGAGACCTATAACTATCTTTAGCCGTTATTATGCTTCTTTAAAGTAAGAAATTGTTCCAGAAGCTAATTTTACTATTGCTTTCTTTTTAGCTTGAGTTTTATATAATTTCATACCATGTCTTTTTGTTACAGGTTTTATATTTACTGTAGCAACTTCAGCAACTTTAACGTTGAATATTTCTTCTACAGCTTTTTTTATTTCAATTTTATTTGCTTTTCTATTCACTTCAAAAGTATATTTATTATGCTCTCTTCTTAGAAGCTCAGTTTTTTCAGTGATTAGAGGTTTTCTTATGATATCATAAGCTGTCATCTATCCAAGCACCTCCTCAATTGTAGCTAATGCTTCTTTTGTAATAATTACTTTATTTTGTTTTAATAACCAATAAATTCCTAATTCACTTGGTTGGAAAACAACTGCATTTTCTAAGTTTCTAGCAGCTAAGAATAAATTGTAATCATTAGCTGTAGTTAAATCGTTTACTACAAACATTTGTTTTGTTGTTGCATTTAATTCTTTTGTTAAAGCAACTATTGTTTTAGTTTTTGGAGTTTCTACAACACCATCTAATACAACGATGTCTCCATTTGCACATTTTACAGAAAGTGCTGATTTAAGAGCTAAAACTCTAACTTTTTTGTTAACTTTTTTCTCATAGCTTCTAGGTGTTGGTCCAAAAACAACTCCTCCACCTACCATATGTGGAGCTCTGATTGTACCTTGTCTAGCTCTACCAGTACCTTTTTGTTTAAATGGCTTTCTTCCTCCTCCTCTAACCATAGCTCTTGTCTTAGTACAAGCACTTCCTTGTCTAGCAGCTGCTAGTTCTGCAGTAAGAACTTCGTGAAGAACTACTTTATTTGGCTCTATTCCAAATATAGAATCCTTAACTTCAACAGTTCCAGTTTGTGCTCCTGCTAAGTTATATATGTTTAAAACTGCCATTTTTTTCCTCCTTTCACTTCTACTAACCTTATTTCTTTATAGCTGGTCTTACTACAAGGTAACCATTTTTAGCACCTGGTACTGCACCTTTTATTAAGATTACATTGTTTTCAACATCTAATTTAACTACTTTTAAGTTTTGAACTGTAACTGTAGTATTTCCATATTGTCCAGCCATTCTTAATCCTTTAAGAACTTTTCCAGGCCATGATGATTGTCCTATTGACCCTCCTAGTCTATGGTTTCTTGAAACCCCGTGAGATGCTCTGTTTCCACCAAAACCATGTCTCTTCATAACACCTGAAGTTCCTTTTCCTTTTGATGTTCCAGTGATATCTACATATTCGACACCATTTAAAACATCTACTTTAATTTCTTGTCCTAATTCGTAACCTTCAACAGTATCAACTTTAACTTCTTTTACGAATCTTAATGGTTTTACTCCAACTTTATTGAAGATTCCCATCATAGGTTTAGTAGAATTTTTTTCTTTCTTCTCATCAAAACCAAGTTGTAATGCTGTATATCCATCATTTTCAACTGTTTTCTTTTGTAGAACAAAGTTTGGTCCAGCTTCTACAACTGTTACTGGAACGAACTTACCATCTTCAAAGATTTGAGTCATTCCGATTTTTTTTCCTAAAATTCCTGACATTTGTTTCATACCTCCATCAAATAATATATTGGTTGACAACTTGACCTCGTGGTTCCACGACCTCGCTTTAAAAAAAGCGTCAACTTGTATTATTCTGTAAGGATAATTTGATGCATTTATATTTTCAAATTACCCGAGAATCAGCCATTTGTGTTTTATTACGCTTGTTTAATTTCAATTCCAACACCAGCTGGTAAGTTAACCGCTGTTAATGATGATATTGTTTTTTGAGTAGAGTTTTTGATTTCAACCATTCTTCTGTGAATTCTCATCTCAAACTGCTCTCTTGAATCTTTGTTTACATGTACTGATCTTAATACAGTGTATTTTTTTATTTTTGTTGGTAGTGGCATAGGTCCTACTATTTCAGCACCAGACTTTTCTGCAACTTCTGCTATTTTCTTAGCTGATTGATCTAATAACATATGATCATAAGCTTTTAAATAGATTCTTAATTTGTTAGCCATTATACACCTCCTTTAAGTTTTAAAATTTAAAAGATGATCTCTTTTGTACACCTGAAAAATTATATCATATTTTCCTGATTTTGCAAAGCTTTTTTTTTATTTTTTTCAAACTTTTTTTAAAAATTTTTTTTGCTTTTTTTATGCTAATTATGTGATATTTCTTTACATATTTCTTTGCCTTTATTAATATTTTCAAAAATAAAGAGGTTATATATAACCTCTTTATTTTTTATTATTAATTTTTCTTATTTAACTTCTTCTTTTGTTTCTTTTTTTATTTCTGGTTTAGGTGTTGCTGGAGCTGGATTTGGTTTTCTAACTCCATGTCCATTTGGATGTCTTAAGTTAAGTATTGCCAAAGTAGGACATTTTAATTCACATAAACCACAATTTACACATTTTGAAGGATCAATTTTTGCTAAATTATTTTCTACTGTAATAGCTTCTTTTGGACAAGCTTTAGCACACATTCCACATCCTATACAAGCAACTTTACAATTTTTCTTAGCATCTACTCCTTTATCTTTTGAAGAACATGTTACTGTTACTATATTTTTTTCTGGTAACATTGCTATAACATTTTTAGGACATACATTTTTACATGCTCCACATGAAACACATATTTTAGGATCTATTGTAGCCACTCCATTTACTACTTTAATAGCATTAACTGGACATACTTTTACACAATCACCTAGTCCTAAACATGCATATTGACATGATTTTTCACCACCAGCATATATATTAGCTGCAGCACATGTTTTAATATCTCCTCTAAAATTATATTTCATAGAAACATTATCATGATTTCCTTGACAAAGTACTTTTGCTACTACTTTATCTCCTGTAGAAGCTTCTACTTTAACACCCATTATCTCACCTATTTTTTCTGCTACAGCAGGACCTCCAGGTGCACACATATTAAGTTTAGCTCCTTTATTTACAATAGCATCTGCATATCCTCCACATCCTGGGAATCCACATCCTCCACAGTTTGCTCCTGGTAAACATGCAGATATTTTTTCAACTCTCTCATCTACTTTAACCTCAAATTTTTTAGAGGCAAAAGCTAAAAATAATCCCATAGCTAATCCTGTTATTCCTAAGATTACTACGGCCATTAAAATTTCATTATTCATAATAACCTCCAAAAAACTTATATTTGCATTCCACTAAATCCCATAAATGCCATAGCTAAACAACTTGCTGTTAAAAATGCAATTGGCACTCCTTTAAATGGTTCTGGGATATCAGAATATTCTATTCTTTCTCTTATTCCTGCTAGTAATAATAAAGCTAAAGAGAATCCTACAGCTGCACCAAATCCATTGAAAATTGTTTCTATAAAGTTATATCCTTCTTGAATATTTAAAATAGCAACTCCTAAAACAACACAGTTAGTAGTTATTAATGGTAAATACACTCCTAAAGCATTGTATAAATTAGGTGATAACTTTTGAATAGCCATTTCAACAAATTGAACCAATGATGCTATTATTAATATGAACATTATTGTTTGTAAATATTCTAATCCAAATGGAACTAACATATATTGATATATAGTCCAAGTTATACCTGAAGATATTGTTATGACAAATATTATTGCCATTCCCATTCCAATAGAAGATTCTACTTTTTTAGAAACTCCCATATATGGACAAATTCCTAATACTTTACCGAAAACATAGTTTTGGATAAAGATAGAAGTTATAATTATACTAAATAATTTTCCAAAATCCATTTACTATGCCCCCTTCTTTTGTTTTAGATAATTTTGATAAGCGATAACACAAGCTATTGTCATAAATCCTCCAGGAGGTAATATGAAAATTAAAGCTGGTTGCCAAGAAGCAGGAACTATAGTCATATTAAAGATAGTTCCATTACCTAAAATTTCTCTAATTATTCCTAATATTGTTAGTGCTAAAGTAAATCCTAATCCAGAACCTATTCCATCAAACATAGAATCTATAACACTATTTTTAGAAGCAAAACTTTCAGCTCTTCCTAATACAATACAGTTAACAACAATTAATGGAATATAAAGTCCTAAAACTTTATATACATCTGGAGTATAAGCTTCCATTAACATTTGAACAACTGTTACTAGAGAGGCAATAACCATAATAAAAGCTGGTATTCTAACTTTATCTGGTATTGCTTTTTTTATCAAAGAAATAATTATATTTGAAAATATCAAAACTGCTGTTGTTGCAAGTCCCATTGACATTCCGTTTATTGCTGAAGTTGAAGTTCCTAATGTTGGACATAATCCTAATAGTAATACTAATACTGGGTTTTCCTTTATCATACTATTTATTACTATTCCTAATTTACTTTTACTCATTATTTATTCACCTCCGCATAAACTGATAAAGCTCTTTGAATCCCTGCATAAACAGAACTTGGTGAAACAGTTGCTCCAGCAAAAGCATCTACAGATTTATTAAATTGATAATCTTTATCTCTTCCTATCCATAAAGCTTGCCATTCACTACCAGTTATTTTTGCTCCTAATCCTGGAGTTTCTTGATGATTCATTACTTTTAATCCTGTTATTTTTCCATTTAAATCAACACCTAAAGAGAATACAATATTTCCTCCATATCCTCCTTGTGTTACTATTACAACATATCCAACTTTTTGATTTGTTCCATCAAATCCTGGAATGAATTCTAACCCTTCCTTTTCTATTTTTTGAGTTTCATCAAATTTTTCAGCAACAGGAAGTACTTCTTTTCTAGCATTATTTGCTGCATTAATATTATTTTGAGCAATTACTCCTTTAGTCATTCCATTTACAAATGCTAGGGTTCCAGCTGAAATGGCTGCTATTATTAACAATACAGCTCCAAAATGTATAAATCTATTTCTTTCCATCAGCTTTCACCTCCCCAAATTTTTTAGGCATAGTATATCTATTGATTAATGGAGTAACACCATTCATTATTAATATAGAGAAAGCTGTACCTTCTGGATATCCACCTTTCATTCTTATCATTGAAATTAAGAATCCAATACCAAAAGCATAAATTAATTTTCCTTTTGGTGTTACAGGACTTGTAACCATATCAGTAGCCATAAATATAGCTCCTAATAATAATCCCCCTGAAATAACTTGCATTATAGGATCTTTTGCTCCTAATAATGTTGTAAATACAGCTACAGTTAAAACTATTATTACTGGCATTTTCCAGTCAATTTGTTTCTTATAAACTAGATAAATTCCTCCAATTATTAAAGCAATAGCTGAAGTTTCTCCTATACATCCTCCTATTTTTCCAATTAGAGCTTGAACATACATATTTCCTTCTCCAATTAAAACATCAGACATAGGTAATCCTCTTTTCATTGCATCTAACATTGTTGGACCAGCTACACCATCTAATGTAAATGTAGTTATAGCTACTGGCCATGAAGCTTGAACAAATGCTCTACCTACTAATGCAGGATTGAATATATTACATCCTAATCCTCCAAATATCATTTTTCCTAATGCTATACAAACAAAAGCCCCTATAGCAACAAAAGGTAATGACATTCCTACTGGTATTACAAATGCAAATAAAAGTCCTGTTACTATAGCACTTTTATCATGTAAAGTACATTCTTTTTTTCTTATTTTATTGAATAAAAATTCTGTTAACATACAACACACTACTGAAACAGCAGTTACTATTAATGCTCTTAGTTTAAATACATAAATAGCCATCAATAAAGCTGGAATTAATGCAATTATAACATCTAACATTACTTTATCAACTGTTTCAGATGTTCTTATGTGAGGCGAAGGCCCCATATTATACATTCTTGTTGACACTTTATTTCCCTCCTTGCTTCCTATTTCTTAATTGCTCTTAATTTAGCTTTTCCTATTTTTATAGCCTCTGTTAATGGTCTATTTGCTGGACAAATATAAGCACATGAACCACATTCAATACAATCCATTAAATTATATTGTCCTAAATTTTCCCATTCTTCCTTTTTAGCTAATCTAGCATACATAAAAGGTACTAAATGCATAGGACAAACATCTACACATTTTCCGCAACTAATACAAGCCTGAGGTTTTGTATAATTTGTTTCTTCTTTTGTTAAAGCTAATAGCCCTCCTGTTCCTTTTATTACAGGAACTTCTTCTGTGAATTGGGCCATACCCATCATAGGTCCTCCCATGACAAGTTTATCTACTTTTTCTCTATCAACACCGCAATACTCTAATAATTCAGAGAAAGGTGTTCCTATTACAACTTTTAAGTTTTTAGGTTCTTTTATAGCTTTTCCTGAAACTGTAACTATTTTTTCTATTAATGGCTCTCCTAAAACAACTCCTCTATAAATAGCAGCAGCTGTTCCTGTATTTTGAACAACAACACCTACTGAAGCTGGTAATTTTCCAGATGGTACCTCTCTATCTAAAACAGCTTTTATAAGTTGTTTTTCTCCTCCTTGAGGATATTTTGTGTGAAGAGGCATAACTTCTATTCCAGTTCCTTCACAAGCTTTTCTCATACTAGCTATAGCTAGAGGTTTATTTTCCTCTATTCCTATTACAGCTGTATTTACTCCTAATATTTTTTTAATAATTTTAATTCCTTCTACTATAGAATTAGGGTCTTCTAACATAAGTCTGTTATCAGAATTTAAATAAGGCTCACACTCTGCTCCATTTAATACTAAAGTATCTATTGGAGTATCTTTTGGAGGATTTAATTTAATGTGTGTAGGAAAACTAGCTCCTCCTATTCCTACAATTCCTTTTTCTCTAATAAGTTTTAGTAAGTCTTCTTTTGATGCTTCTTGCCAATTTTCAATTTTCTCAAGTTCACACCATTCATCTTTTCCATCATTTTCTATAATGATAGTATTAGCTTTTCCCATTAATGGAAATACACGTTGTTCTATTTTCTTAACAATTCCACTAACGGGAGAGTGAATTGTTGTAGACATAAAAGCAGTTGAGTCTGCTATTTTTTGTCCTTTAAGAACTGTATCTCCTACTTTCACAAGAGGATCTAAAGGAGCTCCTATGTGTTGTTGTAATGGTACATACACCATTTTAGGTGATGGCATTTTTTCTGTTGCTTTTGTTGCTGTTTGGGCTTTGTTATCAGGTGGATGTACACCACCTCTAAATCCAAAAAACTTCATACAAATTCTCCTTCCTTAAACTTATATAAAATTTATTTAAAAATTTTGTCAAATAAAGTTTACCACAATTTAACTTTTTTAACAATATTTTTTTTATTTTTTTCGTTCTAAAAATCTACTTTTTATTATAACTTTGCATAATTTTTTCAATTGGTGTTCCTTCTATTATGGATACTAAGGCCTCACTTGCGTGAACTAATACTTCACTAATTTCTTTTTCTTCCTCTTTTGAAAATTTTCCAATAACAAAATCTACTACTTTATTTTTCTCTTGACTTTGTCCTATTCCAAATTTTATTCTTAAAAATTTCTCTCCTATATGAGATATTATTGATTTTATTCCATTATGCCCACCAGAACTTCCCTTTTCTCTAACTCTTAATTTACCCAACGGAAGTGACATATCATCATACACTATAACAATATCTTTCTCTGGATTTAATTTATAAAAATTAACAACTTGAATTATAGAGTTCCCACTTAAGTTCATGTATGTTTGTGGTTTTAATAAAATAATTTTTTCTCCTTTGTATATTGTTTCCCCTATTAATCCACTAAATTTTTCTTTAAAATCATATACTTTTAATTTTTCTGCTAATTCATCTATTACCATAAATCCTATATTATGTCTTGTCTTTTCATATTCTTTTCCAGGATTCCCTAATCCTACTATTAATTTCATTTTTTTCCTTTCTTTCTCAATTATACTACTTAATAATAAAAATTCAAGAATTTTATAAAAAAAGCTGATATATATCAGCTTTTTTTACATACTATTAACAACATCCTTTACAATAATTTTTTGCAAGTCCACCTAAAGAAGTTTCTCTATATTCTTCTTTTAAATCTTTTCCTGTTTCTTTCATTGTAATAACAACATCATCAAAAGATACAGAGTGAGACCCATCAGTATATATAGAATAATTTGATGTATCTAAAGCTCTTGCTGCTGCTGAAGCATTTCTCTCTATACAAGGAATTTGAACATAACCACCTACTGGATCACAAGTAAGTCCTAAACTATGTTCTAAAGCCATCTCTGCTGCATATTCTATTTGCTCTATACTTCCTCCCATTAAAAAAGCTCCCATTCCAGCTGCCATTGCACAAGCCGTACCTACTTCAGCTTGACAACCAGCTTCAGCTCCAGAAATACTAGCATTTTCTTTTACTATATTTCCTATTAATCCAGCTATGGCTAAAGCTTTTATAACTTCATCATCTTTTAATTCATAAGCTTCTCTTAAAGTATATAAAGCTCCTGGGATTACTCCTGAAGCCCCACATGTTGGAGCTGTAACCACTCTTCCACCACTTGCATTTTCTTCTGAAACAGCTAAAGTATAAGCAAATAATTTTCCTCTAAAAGCTCTTACTTTTCCTTCTCCTCTAGATTTTTTATAGAAAGTAGAAGCTCTTCTCTTAAGTTGAATACTTCCTGGTAAAATTCCTTCTGTATTTACTCCTCTTTCTACAGCTTCTTTCATGGCATTCCATATTTCTAAAAGATAATCTTTTATATCATCGCCTTCATATTCAAATACATATTCCCATAACTCTTTTTTATTTTTTTTACACCATTCCATAATATCAGTCATTTTAGTTAAAGGATATATATTTGCACCATTATTTCTTGGTTGTCCTTCTTCTACAATAGTACCTCCACCAACAGAAAATACTATCCATTCTTTTAAAACATTATCTTCTTTGTCACAAGAAATAAATTTCATACCATTAGTATGAAAAGGATGAACTATTTCAGGTTTCCAAATTATTTCAACTTGCTTAGGTTCTAAAGTCTTTTCTATTATCCAATCTGTTAAATGTCCCTTTCCTGTCAATGCTAAGGAACCGTATAATTCCACTTTATAGTGGTCTGCATCTGGATTTTCAGTTTTAAATTTTCTAGCTGCTCTTTCTGGTCCCATTGTATGAGAACTAGAAGGACCATTTCCTATTTTGAATAATTCTCTCAAAGAATCCATTTTTCCTCCACAAATTCTATTGTCTAATTTCTCCTAAATATTTAGTTTTTACAATTCCTAATATTTTATCTTGTACTTTATTAATTTCTTCTTCATTTAAAGTGCCTTTTTTATCTCTCATTACAACACTTATTGCAACTGATTTTTTACCTGTTTCTATATGTTCTCCTCTATAGATATCAAATAGTCCAACTGATTCTATAAAGTCAGAACTTTTCTTAATAGCTTCTATCATATCTCCTACAAGTACATTTTCATCTAATACAATTGCAAAGTCTCTTGTAACTTCTGGATATTTTACTACTCTTTCATATTTTATTTTCTTATTCATATATTGTTTTAATAAAGAAACATTCATTTCAGCTATATAAGCTCTTTCTTTTAATATATCCATTTTTTCAGAAATTTCTGGATGGATTTCTCCAAATGTTCCAACAACTAATTTTCCTATCATTATATCTGCTGCTCTTCCAGGATGGAAATTTTTATTAGTTGTTCTTACTATTTTATATCCTTTAATTCCTATTTCTTGAAGATACTCTTCTACATACCCTTTTAATACATAAAAATCATATGCTTCTGGTTTTGGATTCCATAAAGTTTTTTCGTCTCTTCCACAAATTCCAATAGCCATATGAATATCTTCTTTTGCTAATAAATCATCTGTTTTTTCAAAAACTTTTGCTACTTCAAATATTTTTATAGAATCTTGATTTCTATTTAAGTTTTCTTTTATGTTATTTAAGATACTATAAATTAATGTAGGTCTCATCATTGCCATAGTTTCAACTATTGGATTTAATATCATTATTTCTTCTTTTTCTATATGTAACATATCTTTTACTTCTCTAGGAATAAAGCTATAATTTATAACTTCTTGTAATCCTATTTTAGCAAGAGCATCTTTAGATTCGTCCATAAGTCTTATAACTTCATTTTTAACCCCAGCAGTTATATCTTCTATTGGCATTTTATCTTCTATATTTTCAAATCCATACATTCTTATAACTTCTTCATATAAGTCAGCTGGTCTGTATAAATCTCCTCTATAACTTGGAGGAACAACTTTTAAAGTTTCTCCATTATCTTCTACTTTTAAGTTAAGATTTGTTAATATTTCTATAATTCTCTCTTTTGGAATTTCTTTTCCAGCAAATCTTCTTAATTTTTCTATATTTAATTCTATTTCTGTTGATTGATATTTTTCAGGATAAACATCTATCATTTTTCCTACTGATTGAGGATTTACTAATTGTAATATAAGGTCTGTAACTCTATCTAATACAGTTGGAACATTTTCCATATCAGTTCCTCTTTCATTTCTATATCCTGCATCACTTACTATTCCAAATTTTCTTCCAGCTTTTCTTATATCTTCAGGAGTAAAGTAAGCAACTTCTATAAAGATATCTTGTGTATCCTCTTTTATTCCACTTCCTAAACCTCCCATTATTCCTGCTAATCCAGAAGGTTTTTCTCCATCAGCAATTACTAACTCTCCATTAACATCTATTTCTTGTTCCATAAGAGTAACTAATTTTTCTCCCTCTTTTCCTCTTCTAGCAATAACTTTTCCACCAGCTATCTCTTTTAAATCATAGATGTGAATAGGTTGATTATATTCAAACATTACAAAATTTGAAATATCTACTATATTATTAATAGGATTTAATCCCATAGCAATTATTCTTTTCTTTAACCATTCTGGAGATTCAGCTACTTTTACTCCACGAATAACTCTACCAGCGAATCTCTTACATCTTTCTCTATCTTCAATTGAAATTTCTATTGAATCATCTGTAAAAGTTACATCATTTAATTTTTCAATTTTTGGATATTTAACTTCTCTTCCATAGTAAGCAGCTATTTCTCTAGCTATACCTATATGTGAAAGACAATCAGGTCTATTAGGTGTTATTTCTAATTCAAATACAACATCATTTAAACCAACATATTCTCTATATTCCATTCCTATAGGAGCATCTTCTGGCAGTATAATAATTCCAGAATGGTCTTTTCCAAGTCCAAGCTCAGCCTTAGAACAACACATTCCACAAGATTCAATTCCTCTTATTTTACTTTTCTTAATTTTGAAATCTCCTGGTAAAACAGCTCCTATTTTAGCTACTACTACTTTATCTCCTAATTTATGATTTGGAGCTCCACAAACTATTTGTAATGGTTCTTCTTCTCCAACATTTACTTTTAATAAAGATAGTTTATCAGCTTCTGGATGTCTTCCATATTCTACTATATGTCCAATAACAACATTGTCTAAATCTTTTCCTTGAACATCTATAGCTTCTACTTCTTGTCCTATCATTGTTAAAGCTTTTTCAAGCTCTTCTATATTTTCATTTATATCAACATATTGCTTAAGCCATTCTAATGAAATTAACATTCTTTCTCACTCCCTTATTTAAATTGTTTTAAAAATCTTGTATCGTTTTCAAAGAATGCTCTTAAGTCATCTATACCATGTCTTAACATAGTTATTCTTTCTATTCCCATACCAAACGCAAACCCTGAAACTTCATCTGGATTATAACCAACAGCTTTTAAAACTTCTGGGTCAACCATTCCACAACCCATAATTTCTAACCAACCACTATTTTTACAAACTCTACATCCTTTTCCTTTACAGATTACACATTCAACATCCATTTCAGCACTTGGTTCTGTAAATGGGAAAAAGTGAGGTCTAAATCTTACTTTAGTATTTTCTCCAAATACTTTTTCCATAAAAGTAGTAAGTATAGCCTTTAAATTAGCAAAAGATATATCTTTTCCAACCATTAATCCTTCCATTTGATGGAACATTGGTGTATGAGATACATCATAATCTGGTCTATAAACTTTTCCAACACAAACCATTCTAAATGGTGGTTTTTTCTCTAACATATATCTTACTTGTACTGGAGAAGTTTGAGTTCTTAAACAAACTTCATCAGATATATAGAAAGTATCAGTTATATCTCTTGAAGGATGTGATTCTGGAATATTTAAAGCATCAAAGTTATATTTTACAAGTTCTATTTCTGGTCCATCTGCTACATCAAATCCCATATCCATAGCTATTTTCTTTAATAAATTAGCTGTTTCTGTCAATGGATGTAATCTTCCTAATTCAACTTTTTTTCCTGAAAGAGTTATATCTATAACTTCTTCTTTTAATTGTTTTTCTTTTAATGCTTTTGTTATTTCTTCTTTTTTAGATTCTATAAAATTAGTAATCTCTTCTCTAATTTCATTTAATAATTGTCCTATTACAGGTCTTTCTTCAGAAGAAAGATTTTTCATTCCTTTAGAAATTTCTGTTATAAGTCCTTTTTTTCCTAAATACTTTATTCTAAAGTCTTCTACTTCTTGTAAAGTATTTAATTTTAAAATTTCTTCTTTTGCTTGAGTTTTAAGCAAAGATAATTTTTCTTTCATTTTTCCTCCCCTAAAGATTATTTAACTTCTTTATGAATTAATTTTATATTTTTGTCTTCATTTATAGTAATAACCCCATAGCTGCCACATAAGACAGCTCCAGGGTTAAAATATATTGTTTGCTCTTTATTTTTTAAATAAGGAAAATGAGTATGACCAAAAACAACTACATTGGCATCTAGCTCTTTTGCTCTCATTTCTATTTGAAAATAGTTTCTTTTTACTCCATAAATATGTCCATGAGTTATAAAAAATTTTTTATCAAAAATTTCTATAATTTCTTCATCATTAAAAGAGCTATTATAGTCACAATTTCCCCTTGCACAAACAAATTTTATCTCAGGGAAAGCATATTGCATATCTGTTACATCTTCATAACCATCTCCTGAAAATAAAATTATTTCAGGATTTTCCATTTTTATTATTTTGTATAATCTCTCAAAACAACCATGAACATCTGATATTGCTAGTATTTTCATTTTTTTCTTCCTTACTAAATTAAGCTATAAACAATGTTGTTTCAGCTTGTTCCATTATTTTTATTCCAACTCTTTTAGTTAGTTTTTCATATAAATATGAGTTACTTAAATTACCCATTATTAAAATATCCTCTTCTTTACAAATTTGTAAAAAGGCATCAGAATCTGACTTTAATAGTTTTACAGATTCTACCTTTATTCCTTTACCTTCCATAAAAGCATTAAGATAATTTTCTTTTTTCTCTTCTTCTGGGTCTTCTTCTAAAGAATCTACTAATTCAAAAGATTTTATTTCTTCTATATGTGTAAAAATATTGCTAAATCTTTGGAAACTTTTATTAACTTTTGTTCCATCATCATTAGCTACTGCTATTTTTTCAAGTCTAAGAGGTTTATCTCTTACAACTATTATAGGTTTATAGAATCTTTTCATTAAAACAACTAAATCTTCTGTAAATCTTTCTTCTTTTTCAATTAATAGCATGTCTGATTTTTTTAATTCTTGTATAACAACTTCTGAAGTTATTCCAAATTGAACTTCTAATTCAGCATCAATACCATTTTCTTTTAATTCAGCTTTGATTTTTTCTATTTCTCTCTCTTCAAAAGCGTTCCACTCTTTACTAATTCCAGCTAACATTGGCTCTAGCATAATTCCATCTACTGCATTTGGTAAAAACTCTTTTTTTCTTACATCTCTTACATGGAAAGGTCTTATTTTAAAACCAAAATTATCTCTTAAATAAATAGCACTGTCTATAAGATTTTTTCTATTATAACCATTCCCTAAAACTAAAAGTACATTTCTTATCATAAAAAAACCTCCTCATTTGCTATAAACTGATTATATTACATTTCCTCATCTTCATTGTCAAAAGTTTTAAATAAATTATCTTCAGATTTTATTTCTTCTAATTTATTTTTTACATCTTCTAAATTTTCTTGCTCATCTTCTGAAATTATTCTTTCTTCATCTTTTTCACTTTTTACTTTAACAACTGCAACAACTCTTGTATCTTCATCAGTTTTCATTATTTTAACTCCTGAAGTAGCTCTTCCATGAACAGCTATAGATTCTACTGATGTTCTGATAACTACTCCTGAAGAATTTATTGCCATTATTTCTTCATCTTCTTTTACAGGTTTAACACCTATTATCTCTCCTGTTTTTGAAGTAAGTTTAAAGTTTATGATTCCTTTTCCACCTCTATTTTGAGTTGTATACTCCATCACTCTAGATCTTTTTCCAAAACCATTTGATGTTACTGTAAGAATTGTTTCATTTTCTGGATCTGTTATTAAAAGAGCTGATACAACATTATCTCCCTCTCTTAAATTTATACCTTTTACTCCTATTGCTGACCTTGAAATACTTCTTACTTCATTTAAGTCCATTCTAATTGAATATCCTAATTTTGTTGCTATAAATAATTGGTCTGTTTCTTTTTTTATTAATCCAGCAAAAACTAAGGCATCTCCTTCTCTAAAGTTAATAGCTATTTTTCCATTACTATTAATATTAGCATATTCCATTAAGTTTGTTTTCTTAATAGTTCCATCTTTTGTTACAAAAATTACCTCTTTTTTATCTGAAAACTCTCTTACTTTTATAATGAAAGCTGGTTTTTCATCTTCTTGGAAATTAATTATATTACTTATTAATTTTCCTCTTGATTGTTTTGAAGTTTCAGGAACTTCATAAGCTTTCATTCTATAAACTCTACCTTTGTCAGTGAATATCATTACTGTATCTAGATTATTCATTACAAACATATCTTCTACAAAGTCATCTTCTATTGTATTTTGACTAGATACCCCTCTTCCACCTCTTTTTTGAGCTTTATAGTTAGCTATACCTATTCTTTTTACATAACCTTTATTTGTTATAGTTAATAAAACTTTTTCATCTTTTATTAAATCTTCAACATCAATATCTTTTCTTTCATCTTCTATTAATGTTCTTCTATCGTCGTTGTATTTTTCCTTTATTTCAATTAATTCTTGCTTCATTATATCATATATTTTTTGCTCATCTGCTAAAATTTCTTTATATTCCTTAATTTTTCTTTCTAATTCTTGGAACTCTTGTTCTATTTTTTCTCTTTCAAGACCTGTTAATCTTTGTAATTTCATATCCATAATAGATCTTGCTTGAATATCTGTGAAAGCATATTTAGTCATTAAAGCTTCTTTAGCAGTATTTCCATCAGATGAATTTTTAATAAGTTCTATTATTCTATCTATATTTTCTAAAGCTATTCTAAATCCTTGTAAAATATGGTCTCTTTTTTCAGCCTTATCTAATTCGAATTTTGTTCTTCTAGTTATTATTTCAAATCTATGTTTTACGTACTCTTCTAAAACTTCTTTAAGATTTAAAACTTTAGGTACATTATTTACTAAAGCTAACATTATTACCCCAAAAGAAGTTTGAAGTTCTGTATATTTATATAATTTATTTAATACTATTTCTGGTTCTTCACCTTTTTTCAACTCAATAACTATTCTTATTCCATCTCTATCTGATTCGTCTCTTAAGTCAGAAATTCCTGTTAATTTTTTCTCTTTAACTAATAGAGCAATTCTTTCTATTAAAGCTGATTTATTTATTTGATAAGGAATCTCATTTACAATTATAGCTTGTTTTCCATTTGAAGCATCTTCAATTTTAATTTTCGCTCTTAATTGTATTTTTCCTCTTCCTTTTGTATAAGCATCAATTATCCCTTTTTTTCCATTAATTATTCCACCTGTAGGAAAATCTGGTCCTGGAATATAATCTACAAGCTCTAATGGAGTTATATCTCTATTATCTATTAAAGCTAAAGTTCCATCAACTAATTCTCCTAAATTATGAGGAGGAATATTTGTAGCCATTCCTACAGCTATTCCAACAGTTCCATTTAATAATAAATTTGGAATTTTGGCTGGTAAAACTACTGGTTCATCTAAAGAATCGTCAAAGTTCTTTCTAAAATCTATTGTATCTTTATCTATGTCAGCTAGAATTTCATCACTTATTTTAGCCATTCTAGCCTCTGTATATCTCATGGCTGCTGCTCCATCACCATCTATAGAACCGAAGTTTCCATGTCCATCTACAAGTTCGTATCTATAGTTAAAATCTTGAGCCATTCTTACCATAGCTCCATATACAGCACTATCTCCATGAGGATGATATTTACCTAAAACCTCTCCAACGATTCTTGCACATTTCTTAAAAGGTTTATCATGAGTCATTCCTAATTCATTCATAGCATAAAGAATTCTTCTATGTACAGGTTTTAATCCATCTCTTACATCTGGTATTGCTCTACTTACAATTACACTCATTGAATAATCTAAGTAGCATTGTTTCATTTCTTCTTCTACATATCTATCTATAATATTAGACATTTCTACCTATTTCCTCCTAATTAAATATCTAAATTCTTAACAAACTCTGCATGAGCTTCTATAAATTCTCTTCTTGGTTCTACTTTATCTCCCATTAGTTTGTCAAAGATTAAGTCAGCTTCTCTAGCATCATCTACTTTAACTTGATAGAAAGTTCTAACATCTGGGTCCATTGTTGTTTCCCATAATTGTTCTGGGTTCATTTCTCCAAGACCTTTATATCTTTGTAATGTATATTTTTTATTTTCTCCATCCATTTTTATTTGGATTTCTTTTAATTGTTTATCTGTATAAGCATATTGAATTGATTTACCTGATGAAATTTTATATAATGGTGGTTGTGCTATATAAATATGCCCATCATGTAATAAATCTACTAAATATCTATAGAAGAATGTTAAAAGTAAAGTTCTAATATGAGCTCCATCAACATCAGCGTCTGTCATTATTACTATTTTTCCATATCTTAGCTTACTAATATCAAAATTATCTCCAATTCCTGTTCCAAAAGCTGTAATCATAGACCTAATTTCACTATTTTCTAAAGCCTTATGTAGTCCTGCTTTTTCAACATTTAATATTTTTCCTCTAAGAGGTAATATAGCTTGGAATCTTCTATCTCTTCCTTGTTTTGCTGAACCTCCAGCTGAATCTCCCTCTACTATATATATTTCACATTCTTCAGGATTTTTTGAAGAACAATCTGCTAATTTTCCTGGTAATGAACCAACTTCTAAAGCTGATTTTCTTAATACAAGTTCTCTAGCTTTTTGGGCAGCTTCTCTAGCTTTTTTAGAACTTAAAACTTTATCAATTATCACTTTCATATCTGAAGGATTATCTTCTAAATACATTTTTAATTGATTTCCTACTATTGAAGATACTACTCCTGTAACTTCTGAGTTACCTAATTTAGTTTTTGTTTGTCCTTCAAATTGTGGTTGAGGAATTTTTACAGAAACTATAGCAGTTAATCCCTCTCTAATATCGCTACCTTGTAATTTTCCATCTTTATCTTTCAAGTAACCCATTGCTTTTCCTAAATCATTAATAACTCTTGTAAGAGCTACTTTATATCCACTTACATGAGTTCCCCCCTCATGAGTATGAATATTATTTACAAAGGAATAGATAGTTTCTCTTTGATTTGTATTATAAAGCATTACAGCTTCAAATATAACTCCATCAGATTCTCCAGACATATATATAGGTTCTTTTATAAGTTTTATAGAATCTTTTTCTACATCTTTTATATAGTCAATAATTCCACCTTGAAACTCTAATTCAGCACTTTTTACAGGTTCTTTTCTCATATCGTTTAATTCTATTCTAAGACCTTTATTTAAATATGCTAACTCTTTTAATCTTGTTTCTAAAGTTTCATAACTATAAACTAAAGTTTCAAATATCTCTCCATCTGCTTTAAAAGTAACTTTAGTTCCTGTTTCACTAGCTTCTCCAATTATTTTTACATCTTCTTCTGGTTTTCCTCTATCGTATCTTTGAAACCAAATTTTTCCATCTCTTTTTACTTCTACTTCAAGCCATTCTGATAAAGCATTAACTACTGAAACTCCAACTCCATGAAGTCCTCCTGATACTTTATAGTTATCATTCTCAAACTTTCCTCCAGCATGAAGTACTGTAAGAACTATTTCTAAAGCTGACTTTCCATACTTAGGATGTGTCCCTGTAGGAATTCCTCTTCCATTATCTATAACTTCGATTATATTATTTGGAAGAACATTTACTATAATTTTATTACAATATCCTGCCAAAGCTTCATCTATTGAGTTATCTACAATTTCCCAAACCAGATGATGTAGTCCTCTTTCTGATGTTGTTCCTATATACATTCCTGGTCTTTTTCTAACTGCTTCTAACCCTTCTAGGACTGTAATATTTTCTGCTTGATAATTACTCATTTTTCCCTCCAAATTTATATTAAAACTTTTAATTTTTATTAATTACTGTCTGTATAGGAATTCCTCTACATTTATCACAAATTTTTGTATTTCCTAAAAAAACACTTCCACATACAATACATCTTTTATATCCTTTCTCTAGAAGTATTTTTTCTCTATTTTTTGATAGTCTTTTTAAATACTTTATACTATCTTCTATTGATTTATTTTCAACCTCAAATTTTTCTGGTATTACTATCTTCTCTTCTCTTTTCTCTTGAAACTCTTTTTTCATTTTTTCTAATTGAAATTTATATTCTATATCTATTTTTCCAATTTTAAAAATAATATTTTTTATATAATCATTTCCTAAAAATTTATTAATCTTTTCTATATATTCTATTTTTTTTCCATTCATATAATGTAAATATGAAGAACTTTCTACCTTTACATATAAAGTATTTTCTTTAACACCAATTATTTCTGATACCTTATAAAACTTTCCAACAATTTCTTCCCAACTTCCAACAAGCATAGCTATTCTAAGAGTTTTACTCTTTTTCATAGCTTCTTCTATCATATCTTCCATATCAACAATTCTCATAAATTTCTCCTGCTTTTACATAAAAAATTTGAGCTTCTATATCCATTTTATCTGTTGAAGTTATAATTACTTGTATATCTCTTTTTTTCAAATATTCTAAAATATTTTCTTTTCTAATAGAATCAAAATAAGAAGATACATCATCTATCAAAAATATTGGATTTTCTTTTTTTTCTTTTAATATCATATCTATTTCAGAAAGCTTTAATGAAAATATTATAGATTTTTTTTCACCTTGAGAAGAAAAAGATTTAGCTTCTCTTTCATCTAATAAAAATAAAAAATCATCTTTTTGAGGTCCAACATTAGAATATCCATATCTTATTTCTTTAAAAAATTCCTCTTTTATTTTCTCTCTAAATAAATCTTCTATATATTTTAAGTCTATTTTTTTTATATCTCCTAAAAAAGAACTATATTTTAAAGATAATTCTTTTTTGTTATCAAAAAGTTTCCTGTAGTTTAAATTTAAAATTATAGAAATATTTTTTATATATTCCAATCTTTTTTTTATTAATCTAGCACCATATTTTATAAATTCTTCTTGATATATGGAAAACATTTCATTTTTATAGTTTCCCTCTTTTAAATATTTATTTCTAATCTTTAAAAGCTTATTGTATTCTTTAAGATTTTTAAAATATTCTTCACTTCCTTGTGAAATTTCTCCATCAAAAAATTTTCTTCTAACTGCAGGAGTACCAACTATAAGCTCTATATCTTCTGGAATAAATGAAATGACATTTACTTTCCCATAAAATTCATCATAAGGAATTTTTTTTCTATTTGAAGAATATTCTTTTTTTAAACTATCTATTTTTATACTAAGATTTTTTTTACTAATTCTATCTTCATACTCTATATAGCAACCGACTTTATTTTTTCCATGTTTTATCATATCTACATTTTTAGATGTTCTAAAACTTTTTCCTGTGGCACTAAAATATATAGCTTCAATTAAAGAAGTTTTTCCTTGACCATTTTTTCCTAGAAATAAATTTATTTTAGGAGAAAATTTTACATTTCTATCTATTAAATTTCTAAAATTTATATAATTTATTTCTAGAATTTTCAAAGTTTCACCTCTTAAATTGTCATTATTCTATAACAAATGTTTTTCCAAAAGCTTCTACCTTATCTCCTGGATATAATTTTTTTCCTCTTCTAGTTTCTACTTCTCCATTTACTTTTACTTGTTCTTCAGCTATCATATCTTTAGCATGAGAACCTGTTTCAGCAATTCCAACCCATTTTAAAAATTGGTCTAATTTTATAAATTCTGTATTTATAGTTATTTTTTCCATATTTTTCTCCTTAAAAAATTTTAATTTACTCTATATTTTATCACAAATTGCTATTTTTTTCAAATTTTGAATATAGTATAAATAAAAAAAGACAGATAACTCTGTCCTTTTTTTATGCTTCTCTTACTTCAAACACATCTACTAATCTTTCTATTTGTTTTTTTAAGTGAGTAGATTTATTTAATTCTTCTTCAAAAGAAATAGATATTGTTGAATTTTTTTCTTCAACATTAAGAGATATATTTTTTATTAAAATTCCTAACCTACTTGTAAGTCCCATTAATCTACTCAATGTCCATGGTGTGTATCTTGCCTTTATATAAAGTGTTGTCATAATATACCTCCTTCTATCTATTTCAAAATCATTTCATTTAAATTTCCTTTTGCTGGAACCATAGGAAATACATTTTCCTCTTCAGCAACTCTTACATCAAATAATACAGGTTCATCTGTAAATAAATTTTCTTCTAAAACCTTTCTTAAATCTTTTGGATTTTCTATTCTTATAGATTTTATTCCATAAGCTTGTCCTAATAAAACAAAATCAGGATTACAATGCATATCTACTGAAGAATATCTTTTATCATAAAATAATTCTTGCCATTGTCTAACCATTCCTAAATATGAATTATTAATAATAACTATCTTAATTGGTACTTTATATTGAAATACTGTCATTAACTCTTGAGATGTCATTTGTATTCCTCCATCTCCAACAATAGCTACTACATTTTTATCTGGTCTTCCAATTTTTGCCCCTATAGCTGCTGGAAGTCCAAATCCCATTGTTCCTCCACCACCAGAAGTACAAAGTGGATTGTGTAAATCATAAAATTGTGCTGTCCACATTTGATGTTGACCTACATCTGTAACTACAATAGCATCTTTCATTAAGTTACTTATCTCTTCAATAACTTCTTGAGGTTTTATAATACTCAAATCTTTTTCATATGTAAAAGGATTTTGTTCTTTCCAATTTTCTACTTTTTCATTCCAATAAGAAAACTCTTTTTTATTTACAAGTGGAGTAATCTTTTTCAAAAATTCCTTTACATCTCCTACTAGATGAGTACATTGTTTATTTTTATTTATCTCAGCATAATCAATATCCACATGTATAACCTTAGCATTAGGAGCAAAAGTTTCTAGATTACAAGTTACTCTATCATCAAATCTCATTCCTAGAGCTATCAATACATCAGCCTCTGTAACAGCTAAGTTAGCTGGTACACTTCCATGCATTCCTAACATTCCTAAAGATAATTTATGATTTAAGATTCCTAACCCCATTAAAGTAAAAGCTATTGGAGAATTTATTTTTTCTGAAAAAGCCTTTAATTTCTCCTTACTTTTTTTACATCCTCCACCAGCTAAAATTAGAGGTCTTTTACTAGAATTTATTATTTCCACTATTTCATCTACTGAATCTAACTCTTCTTTAGGGAATTTTTTTATATCTTTTTTATATAATTTTTCAAATTCTTCTACTTCCATAGTTAATGTTTGAATATCTGAAGGGAAATCTACAAGTACAGGTCCTTGTCTTCCCTCTAAAGTTAAATAGATTGCTTCTTTTACTACAGGAACTATCTCTTCAATACTTCTTATTAAAAAGTTATGTTTTGTTATAGGCATTGTTATTTCCATTATATCAGACTCTTGGAATCCATCTGTTCCTATTTCCTTAGTTCCAACTTGTCCTGTTATAGCCAAAAGAGGAATAGAATCCATAAAAGCTGTCATTATTCCTGTTACTAAATTTGTAGCTCCAGGACCTGAAGTAGATAAACATACTCCAACTTTTCCAGTAGCTCTAGCATAACCATCAGCACTATGACTAGCCCCTTGTTCATGTCTTGTAAATATATGGCTTATTCCTTCAAAGTCAAATAATTCATTATATATTGGAATTACTTTTCCTCCAGGATATCCAAATATTGTATCTACTCCTTCTCTTTTTAAAACTTCTAATAAAATTCTAGCTCCTGTAATTTTCATAAAAGCACCTCTAATCCTCTTTACATTTCTCTAAATCTTTTCAAACATATACTATTATTTTCTTTTAACATTGGTTTAAATTTTTTCTTTCTCTCTTCTATCTCTTCATCACTAAGTCTTACATTTAATTTTCCATTAGGAATATCAATATCTATTATATCTCCCTCTTCTACTATTCCTATTTCTCCACCTAAAGCAGCTTCTGGACTAACATGTCCTATTGAAGCTCCTCTTGTAGCCCCAGAAAATCTTCCATCTGTTATTAATGCTACTTCTTTATCTAATCTCATTCCAGCTATTGCTGAAGTTGGAGTAAGCATTTCTCTCATTCCAGGTCCACCTTTTATTCCTTCATATTTTATTACAACTACATCTCCACTTTTTATTTTATTTCCATAAATAGCTTCTACTGCTTCCTCTTCTGAATTAAATACTCTAGCTGGTCCTGAATGAACTAACATCTCTTTTAATACTCCAGCTGATTTTACAATAGAACCTTCCTTAGCTATATTTCCTCTAAGAACTGTCAATCCTCCAGTAGTATTATATGGATTTGTTATCTCTCTTATTACATTATTATCTTTTACTACTGCTTTTTCTACTAATTCTTTTTGAGTTTTTAAAGAAACTGTAGGAGTTGGATTTACTAAATTTAATTCATTTAATCTTTTCATAACTCCTAAAATTCCACCAGCTTCATCTAAATCTTCTATAAAATCTTTTCCTGATGGAGAAAGTTTACAAAGTTGTGGAGTTTCTTGAGAAGCTTTTTGGAAATCATCTAAACTTATGTCAACTTTCATATTTTTAGCAATTTCACAAAGATGTAAGGCTGTATTTGTAGAACCACCTAAAGCCATATCAACTCTTAAAGCATTATAGAAGCCCTCTTTTGTCATTATATCTGAAGGTCTTAAATCTTTTTCTAAAACTTTCATAATTTGCATTCCTGAAAGTTTTGCTAAAAGTAATCTTTTTGAATATACAGCTGGTACTGTTCCATTTCCTGGTAAAGCCATTCCTAAAGCTTCTGTTAAACAATTCATTGTATTAGCTGTATACATTCCTGAACATGAACCACATGTTGGGCAAGCACTATTTTCAGATTCTATTAATTCCTCTTCTGATAAAATTCCTTTTTCATATTCTCCAATATATTCAAATAAATCACTTAATCCGATTTTTTTATTTCTAAATTTTCCAGCTAACATTGGTCCACCACTTACAAATATTGATGGAATATTTAATCTAGCTGCTGCCATTAACATTCCTGGAACTACCTTATCACAGCTTGGAATAAATACCATAGCATCAAAAGGCATTGCCATTCCTGTAGCTTCTATTGAATCAGCCACTATTTCTCTTGTAACTAAAGAATATTTCATTCCTTCATGATTCATAGCTAATCCATCACATACAGCTATTGTATTAAATTCCATTGGTAAACCACCAGCTGTCCTAATTCCAGCTTTAACAGCCTCTACTATTGTTTTTAAATGCATATGTCCTGGAACTATTTCATTAAAAGAACTAGCAATTCCTATTATTGGTTTTCTCGATTCCTCTTCTGTAATTCCTAAAGCTCTTAATAAAGATCTATGAGGAGCTCTTTTAGCTCCATATTTAACCTCATCACTTCTCATAAATTCTCTCCTTATTTTTCAATCCAAGACATTAATTTTCTAAGTTCTTTTCCTACTTTTTCTATATCATGTTCTCTAGATTCTTCTCTTTTCTTATTTAAAAATACTTGTCCAGCTTTAGAATCAGCTAGAAATTCATCAGCAAATTTTCCAGATTGAATATCTTTTAATACATCTTCCATAGCTTTTCTTGTATCCTCTGTAATAATTTTTGGTCCTGTTAAGAAATCTCCATATTCAGCTGTATTAGAGATTGAATGTCTCATTTTTGTGAAACCTCCTTCATAGATTAAATCTACTATTAGCTTCATTTCATGTAAACATTCAAAGTAAGCATTTACTGGGTCATATCCAGCTTTTGTTAAAACTTCAAATCCTGTTTGAATAAGAGCTGTTACTCCTCCACATAATACTGCTTGTTCTCCAAATAAATCAGTTTCAGTTTCTTGTTTAAATGTAGTTTCTAGGATTCCTGACCTTCCACCACCAATTCCACTAGCCCAAGCTAAAGCTACTTCTTTTGTATCTCCACTAGGGTCTTGTTTTACAGCTACTAAACAAGGAACTCCTCTTCCTTCTTGGAAAGTTCTTCTTACTAAATGTCCTGGTCCTTTAGGAGCTACCATAAATACATTTACATCTTCTGTTGGTTGAATTTTATTGAAGTGAATATTGAAACCATGTCCAAATCCTAAATATACCCCTTTTTTTAGATTTGGTTCAATCTCATTTTTATATGTATCAGCTTGAGTTTCGTCTGGAGTAAGAATCATTACTACATCAGCATCTTTTACAGATTCTCCAGTTTCTTTTACTGTAAATCCAGCTTCCTCAGCTACTGCCCAAGATTTCGAACCTTTTCTTAAACCGATTGTAACATCCATTCCATTCTCTTTTAAATTTAATGAGTGGGCATGTCCTTGTGAACCATATCCTACTACTGTTATTTTCTTTCCTACCAATTTATCTAAATTACAATCCACATCATAATATACTGTTGTTCCTAAAATATTTCCTGCCATCTTTATTCCTCCTAAATTTTTTTATTTTTATTATTTTAATTTTTTACTATTAACCAAGGTCTGTTTTCTTCCCAAATAACTTTTACTTTAACTTCATAAAGTTTAAATAAATTTTCTTCTGTTAAGACTTCTTCTTTTTTTCCTGTGACTAACATTTTTCCATCATTTCCTAAAATAGCTACATGAGTTATTTCTGGTATAAGTTCCTCTAATTGATGAGTAACATATATAATAGGTATCTCTTTTTCTTTTATTTTTTCACCAAGAGTTTTTAAATAATATTCTCTTGATTTTAAATCTAACCCCGAACAAGGTTCGTCTAAAATCAATAATTCTGGATTTGTCATAAAAGCTCTTGCTAATAATACTTTCCTTTGTTCCCCTTGAGATAAAACCTCATATTTTTTATCTTTTAAATGTTCTAAATTAAAATCCTTTAATAATTCCTTTCCTTTTTCTATATCATTTTGATTTATTTCATCATATATACCAATTGTATTGTATTTTCCTGATAATATAACTTTTTCAACTTTTTGATTATTCAAAGTTCCTGAAAAGATTTTTAAATTTGAACTTACAAAACCTAATTTTTTTCTTATTTTAGGCCAAGCATAATTCCCAAATTTATTTCCAAAAACCCAATAATCTCCTTTAGTAGGAAATGTATAAGCTGGTATCATGCTAAGAAGTGTTGATTTTCCTGTTCCATTAAGTCCCAGTAAAGCCCATACTTCTTTTTCTTTTATGACCCAATTTACCCCAGAGAGTATTTTTCTTCCCTCTCTTACAAAGGTTATATCTTTAAAATTTAATATCTCTTTTCTCTCCATAATTTCCCTCTTTAAAATTTTTATAAAAAAAAGAGATTCAATGTATTTCCATTGAATCTCTTAATCACTTCTAAATTATTTTTATTCTATCAATAAATCTATGCAAACCTACTTAAGCATAATTTCTTTGGTAGCACAAAAATATTATTAGTAGTTTTAAGTAAATCCAATGGATTTTTCTTAATTATTATACTAATAATTATTATTGATATTATGCTTATTATTATAGTATTTTGCATTAATGTCATTATAATTTTCTTCCTTTCATAATTTTTATTTGTGATAAGTTTACCAAAATTTTAATATAAAGTAAAATATAAAAAATATATTTATTTTATTATTTTTATATATTTATTTAGATATATGTATTTCACCTATTGAAAACATCTCTCTTTTTCCATCAATCTCTATTATCATTTCTCCACTATTATCTATTTCTTTAGCTACTCCACTTTTTTGATTTCCATTTCTTAAATCTATTTTTATAGCTTTATTTAATAAATAGTTTTTTCCATTTAAGTAATCTAAAATTTCATTCCAATTACCACTTAAATAATAATTTATATTTTCTTTAAAATCTTCTATAACTTTAAAAATAACTTCTTCAATATTATATTCTTTTTTAGTTATATCACTTAATGAACAACCTTTAGCTGCTACTTCTCCTGTTATTTTATTATTTAAGTTTATACCAATTCCTATAATAAAATCTTCTCTATTTTTTTCAACTAAAATTCCACTTATTTTTTTATCATTTACATAAATATCATTTGTCCATTTAAATTTAAAGTCTAAGTTTTCTTCTAATTTTTCAAAAGTTCTTAAAAGAGAATACCCTACAACTAATGGAAGTTTCATATATTGAGAAATATCTATATCTGATTTTTCTTTTAAAACAAAACTGAAATATGCTCCTCCTTCTTCTGACGTCCAAAGATTCCCTCTTCTTCCTCTTCCAGAATTTTGAGTAGTAGCAATAACAACTTCATATTCTTCCTTCTTAGGTAATTCTTTTAAAAAAGTATTTGTTGAATTTATCTCTTTAAATCTGTGTATTTTCATCTTTTTCCTCCAATAAAAATCTCCAAATTCCATCTCTTCTTCTCCATTCACCTTTACATCCACAAAGTTGAGCTCCTTGTTGAAAATGAAGCATTGCTATTCCCATATCTATCTTTTCATATCCAAAATTTTCTTTTGCTGAAATTGTAATTGTATCGTTCTCTATAATATCAAAAATCCAAGGTTGTTTATTTCTAGCAGAAGGAGCTTTTCTAACTAATTCTAATCCTTTCATTATCCATTTTTGAGATTCTTTTTTAACTTTTTTTATATTAGGAAAAATCTCTTGAATACTCTTTCTTTTTTTTCCTATTAAAGAAACTAATTTTTCAAATCCTATTTTTGTATCTGAATTTATTTTTCCAAAAGCTATTAAGCAATAAATTTTTTCACCATAATCTAAACTTACATCTTCTTTTATTTCTTTATGGTCATAAGTAGCTCCCACCCAACAAGTTCCAAATCCCATTTGAACAAGTTTTAAAACTAAATATTCTCCATAAAAACCTATTTTTTCTGCTATCTTTTTTTCTTTAGAATCCCCTATTAGTGCTATATAAGAATTACAACCTCTTATTAATCCATATGAAGCAAGTCCATCAAATATTTCATCACCATCATTTACAATTACTTTAAAATTAAGTCCTCTTTCTTCATTATTAATTTCATCAAGTATTTCTACTATCTTTACCTCTTCTTCAACAGTAATTTCTTCATCTACAAATTTTCTTCTTGAAGTTCTTCTTAATATTTCACTCGTCAGATTCTCCTCTATTTTCATTAATTTTCCTCCTAATTATATCTCACCAACAAATATATTGTTGCTATAACTAAAGTTTGAACAGAGATTGAGGCTCCAAACTTTAAAAATTTTACAAAGTCTATTTTACATCCAGCTTTTTTAGAGGCTGTTACAGCCACAACATTTGTAGCTGAAGCTAACATTGTCATATTTCCTCCCAAACAAGACCCAAAAGACAATGCCCACCACAAACCTTTTATATTAGTTTCATCTTGAAAAGCTGGTAACATAACATTTACTATTTTTGAAATAGTAGCCGCATTTGCCACATTTCCAATTATAGATGTAAAAAATCCAGAAATCCATGTTATTGATATAAGAGCTAATCCAAAACTCCCCTCTGTTAATTTTATAAGTTTATTTCCTATAAAATCAATTATATGTAAATTTTCGACTCCTGTTATCATCATAAAAAGCCCAATAAAGAAAAATAAAGTCTCCCACTCTACATTTTCTAATATTTCCTTTGGTTCTTTTTTAGTTAAAACAACTAAAAATATCGCTCCTGATAAAGAAATTATTGCTAAACCTTTATTGATAAAATTATTTAAAATAAATCCAATTAAAACCAATAAAAATATAGTCATTGAAATTTTTAAAACTTTTTTATCTTTTAAGGAACGACTAGAATCCATTTCCATTATTCTCACTTTTAAATCTCTCGAAATATGTACTTTTCTAAAATAAAAGAAATAAACATTTCCAAGTAATATAATCATTGAAATAATAGCCATAGGAGCTGTATTTAATAAAAATTCATTAAATCCTAATCCTCCTTCTGACCCAATAATTAATTGTGTAGGGTCTCCTATAAGAGTTGATAATCCTCCTATATTAGCTGACATTATTTCTGTCATAACAAAAGGAAAAGGATCTATTCTCAACTCATTTGCTAATAATATGGAAATAGGACACATTAATAAAATTGTTGTTACATTATCTAAAAAGGCTGAACATAAAGCTGTTATTATTGATAACATAACTATTAATCTAAAAGGTTCTCCTTTTGTAAATTGAGCTACTTTTATTGCAAACCATTGAAATACTCCTGTCTCTGAAATAATATATACCATCATCATCATTCCAATTAACAATAATAGTATTTCTAATCTTTCATAAACTGCTTTTAAAGCTTCCTCCTCATTTAAAATTCCTATTAATGACATTATTAAACCACCTAACATGGTAGCCCAAGCACTAGGAACTTTCTCTGTAATTATTAAATAAAATGTTAGTATAAAAATTAACATTCCACTGATCAAATAAAACATTCTACCTCCAAAATAAACTAAATATGTAAAACTTTCTTAATTATATCGTATCTTCTTATTACTCCATGTAATTTACCATTTTCTACTACATATATTCTTGTTATTCCTTTTTTTACCATTATAAAACATATCTCCATTATTGGAGTTTTCTTATCTATTGTATATAGATTTTCTTTTCTTCTATATAAATCTTTTATTGTTGCTGTTTCCTCTTTTAATAGATATTCTTCAAAAGGTTCTCCTACTGTTAAGAAGTCTAAATCTTTCATCAATGATAGATATTTTGGCATTCCATATTCTATCAATTCTTTTTCTGTTATCTCTCCTAAAAAATTATTTTTTTCATCTACTACTGGTATTCCACTTATCTTTTCATTTATTAATCTTTTAGCTACTACTTCTAATGTTGTATCTTCTGTTACTGGTGATATATCTGGGCTTAATACATCATCTGCTGTTA